>CBFGXP010000154.1:0-9667 GCA_965652775.1 uncultured bacterium | reverse complement strand
CATCTTTAAGAAATTACTTCTTAATATTGAAGAACCATTTTATTGATTATGCGTGAAGCCTTATTCATTAAGAAGAATGCACAAAAATGGCAGGAATACGAGCATTTTGAAACCGATGACCCTGATGAAATGGCTAACCGGTTCACTACACTTGTTGACGACCTGGCGTATGCCAAGACTTTTTATCCCCATAGTAAAGTGACAAAGCTCATTAACGGTCACGCGGTTGCTATTTATCAATCCATTTATCAAAATAAAAAAGAAAAATATACACGGCTTATAAGTTTTTGGAAAACCGAATTGCCACTTGTTATCCGGAAGAATCATAAAACATTTCTATTCACTTTTATTGTTTTTGCTGTTTGTTTTTTAATGGCGGTCGTTTCATCCATGAAGGATTTTGAATTTGTAAGAGGAGTAATGGGGGAGGATTATGTTTCTATTACTGAAGATAATATTGCAAGTGGCGATCCTTTTGGTATTTATAAGAATACAAGTGAAGGAGGATACTTCTCCAGCTTTATAACGTTGTTTTATCATAATGTTCGTATTGATTTCCTCATGTTTATCTGTGGATTATTCTTTGGCGTTTTTACGCTGCATCTTTTATTTCAGAATAGTGTGATGGTAGGATGTTTCCAATATATGTTTTTCGCAAAAGGTCTTGGTATTAAATCTGTCATGGTGATCTGGATACATGGCACCCTTGAGATCTCAGCGATGATCATTTCGGCAACGGCCGGTTTTATTATTGCAAAAGGAATTTTATTCCCCGGCTCGTATAAGCGTCTTGCCTCTTTTAAAAAAGGATTCAAAGACGCTATCAAGATCATGATCATCTTTGTGCCAATGACATTATGCGCCGCATTTCTTGAAAGTTATGTTACTCACCTTATGTCTGAATCTTTTGATAAGGATGGGAAAGGTGGTATTCCTGTCTGGGCAAGTATTTTGATACTTGGGGGTTCGCTTGGTTTTATCGTCTGGTATTTTGTAATCTATCCTGTCCTGGTAGAAAGACGATTAAGGCCCCGGTATATAGCAGCATCTAATTCACTTATTAGTTGAAAAAAATATCATCATATCGTTTCCTGTTCTGGTTTGTACTGGCATTTTTTACAGCAATCGGGACATACACGCAGGAATCAACTACCGTTGATTCATTACCCCAGCTCATTCCTGACCAGGTAAACGATGAACCAGCGGATGCAGATGGCCTTTATATCCCGGATACGCTGAAATTAGAGTATCGTTCCATTCTTTACGATAGCGTACAGGCAATTAATAACGACAAGGGATTTTATTATAAAAAATATTTGGATAGCCTGTTAAGAGCTATGGAGGCAAGGCTTAAAAGTTCATACGATAAAACGAACAGGGATAGCATCCGGTACAACAGGTCGGGACAGTCAGGAACTGGTCAATCACGCCGGGAAATTAATTTTGATGATGGAATTTTTTCGGGTTCAGGATTGGGAATCATTTTTTGGTTACTAGCGATCGCATTGTTCGGATACATTGTTTTTAAAATGTTTTTAAGTAATGGGTCATTCTTTTCAAGAAACAGGAAGAATATTTCTGCCAATATGAATGTAGAAACCGAAGAAAACACCAAGGATCCTGATAGTATGCTCCGCAATGCGATAAGAAATGGGAATTATCGTCTTGCGATTCGTTATATGTACCTGCAAACGTTGACCAGGCTATCAGAAAAAAGGTTTATCCAGGTAAATAGCAATAAAACGAATTATGAATATGTAAGAGAAGTAAGAAATCAAAAATTTGCTAATGAATTTGCATCGCTGACGCTTAAATATGAATACGTGTGGTATGGCGAATACCCGGTTGATGAAAGATTATTTCAACAGATCCATGGCAGTTTTACACAGTTCAGTAAAAGTTTTTTAAAATAATTGAAAAAGAATTCAAGATATACTTACCCGGTACTTTTTATACTGGCATGCCTTGTTTTATTAATTGGATGCCGCCAGGATAAGGATGGGATTAAGATCCCGAGGCTGGATCCTAAATATGGCTATAAGGATAAAGAACCAATGGGCGGCTATATTGCTTATCACTATATCAATTCACTTTTTAATTACGGAATAACCGAAGTGATGAATAAATCATTTTCGGACCTGCGTTACGAGATCAATTATACCAATTCGCTTTATATCATACTTTCCAAGTCGGTTTTTATGAAAAACGATGATATGGAAAGTATGATGAACTATGTAAGCAGCGGGAACACCATTTTTATAAGCGCTGACTTCATCGATCAAAAATTATTGGATACGCTTGGTGTAAAGACCACTTTCGATCTTACTTCTTTTTTTTCGATCAGTGAATACCAGATGGATAAAAAAGACACGTGGCTTTCGCTCGCACACGAAGACTCTCCTGATGCAAAAAAATATGGATTCTTTTTTGTGCCTTTTGACAACAAGATCGTTTCGTTTGATACTTCAATTACCCAGGTTTTGGGCTACAATGAGAACAAAGAGCCAAACTTTATTGCAGTAGATCATGGCAGTGGCAAATTCATTTTTCATACGGCACCTGCGGCCTTCAGCAATTATTTCCTGCTTACGAATGGGAACAAAGAATATCTTGAAAAAGTATTTTCCTACCTGAATTCGGACATTGATTCTATTTACTGGGATAATTATTACAGGATCCGAAGGAGTGGGGGTAATAATTTCTCTATTGTCGGCTTTTTTAAAAAGCACCTGCCCCTGTACTATGCTTTCTTACTTGTGTTGGCATTATTGTTACTTTTTATTTCTTTTGGGGGAAAGCGGAGACAACGATTTGTCCCTGAAAAAATTCCCCCGGCAAATTCTACCGTTTCTTATACCGAAACGATAGGGCGACTTTATCTTCAAAAAAAAGATAACAGGAACATTGCATTGAAAATGTTCACTTATTTTCTGGAGCAGGTAAGAAACAGTTATTACCTGAATACGCAAAATTTGAATAATGAATTTGCAGAAGCCTTATCAAGAAAAAGCGGGGTTCCGGAAACTAAAGTACAGCACCTGTTGCATTTAATGAATGAAACTGACAAGGCAGAAAAGATCAGTGATACCCAGTTGCTGGAATTGCATAACCTTATACAAGAGTATTTCAAAAAATAAATCATGGAAGAAATAGTTTTTCAGCAAAGAACGGATCTTACAAAACTAAATGAAGCCGTTACATCAATCCGCGATACCATTGGCAAAGTGATCGTAGGACAGCATAAGATGGTTGACCTGATGATAGCAGGCCTTTTATCAGATGGCCATATTTTAATTGAAGGCGTGCCAGGTGTTGCAAAAACGTTGAGCGCAAAACTGCTTGCAAAAATTATTGACGTCAACTTTTCTCGTATACAATTTACACCCGACCTGATGCCTTCTGATGTATTGGGAACATCGGTTTTCAATCCCGGCGATGCAAGTTTCCATTTTAAGGCTGGGCCGGTCTTTAGCAATATTGTTTTGATCGACGAGATAAACAGGGCGCCGGCAAAAACACAAGCTGCTTTGTTCGAAGTGATGGAAGAAAGGCAAGTAACGATAGATGGGCATACCTACATGATGAAGCCGCCGTTTCTTGTGTTGGCCACCCAGAACCCGATTGAGCAGGAGGGAACCTACCGGTTACCCGAAGCTCAATTAGATCGTTTCCTTTTTAAAATCGATATCGGTTATCCTTCCCTCCAGGAAGAAGTTACAATTCTTGAACGACAACACCACATTAATCAAAAAGATCTATTAAAGGATATCCCAAAGGTTTTATCAGCGGCTGATATTGAAGCATACCGGAACACGATCATGCAAATTAACGTAGAGACAAAGTTGCTTGAGTTTATTGCAAAGATCGTTAACGAGACAAGGAACAATCCTTCGCTCTATCTTGGGGCATCACCAAGAGCATCCCTTAATATTCTGAAGGCTGCAAAATCCTTGGGAGCGATCAATGGAAGGGATTTTATAACGCCGGAAGATATTATTGAGGTTGCCCCTCATGTGATGCGGCACCGGATCATATTGTCTCCTGAAAAAGAAATGGAAGGAATAACAGCGGATGAATTGATCGAAAAAATTATCAAATCAATTGAAATCCCCCGCTAGGCATGTTGATCTTTCTTTTAATACTTGCCGGTGTTGCATTATGGCTGGTCGCCAACTACTGGTTAAAAGGTGTATTTGTCACCAATCGTCTATTCTGGGTAAGCGGAATAATTGTTGTCTTATTTCTTACCTCTTTTTTTTATCCTGCCCTCTTTCAGCCCGTCCGGATAGCTTTTATTATTTTTTTACTACTGCTTATTACTGACGCTTTATTTTTATTTGCATACAATGGAAATCCCGGAGCAAAAAGAATAATTGCTGAGCGAATGAGTAATGGTGATAATAACCCGGTGGTGTTGCAGGTTAAAAATTCTTACCCGTTTACAATCAACCTGAGAATAATCGATGAGTTGCCGGAACAGTTTCAATCGAGGAGTAATTTTTTTGAAGCAACGTTTAAAGCAGGTGAAGAAAAGAAATTCAGGTTTTCGCTCAGGCCGGTACAAAGAGGCGAATACCATTTTGGAGATATAATCATTTATGCAAAGTCATTGCTAGGATTTCTTAGCAGGCGATTTTCTTCCAATGCTGAGCAAATGGTTCCCGTGTATCCTTCTTTTTTCCAGATGCGCAAGTATGACCTGATAGCAAGAGATGCACAAACAAATGAAGCGGGTACAAAAAAACTGAGAAAGCTTGGACTTAGCCTTGAATTTGAACATGTAAAAGAATATACAAGGGGAGATGATATCCGTATCATTAACTGGAAAGCAACCGCCCGAAAAGGCGGCCTGATGGTAAATAATTACCTGGACGAAAGATCCCAACAGGTTTTTTGTATTGTAGATAAAGGCAGGTTGATGAAAATGCCTTTTAATAAACTTTCTTTACTTGATTATGCCATCAATGCCTCGTTGGTGATGTGCAATGTCAGTTTGCGCCGGCATGACCGCTTTGGTCTCATTACTTTTGCTGATAAGATTGGAACAATTTTGTCTGCCGATAAAAAGGCCACGCAATTGCAGAATGTATTGCAGATCCTTTACAACCAAAATACAAGATTTTTAGAGAGTGATTTTGAAATGCTGTACAAGCAAGTGAGGGCAAATATCCGTCATCGCAGCCTTTTGATCCTGTTTACAAATTTTGAATCGTTTGGGGGGATGCAGCGGCAGTTACCCTACCTGCGTATGATCGCTAAATACCATTTGTTGTTAGTTGTATTTTTTGAAAACACAGAATTGAAGGATCTGTCAGAAAAAAAAGCCAAGGATGTAGAAGGCGTTTATATAAAAACGGTTGCTGAAAAATTTATGCATGAAAAGAAACTAGTTGTTAAGGAACTTCAGAATTACGGGATACTTTCTATTCTAACTACCCCGGAAAATTTAACGGTGAATACAGTAAATAAATACCTTGATTTAAAAGCACGACAGGCAATATAGTTACTGGTTACCGGTTCCAATAACCGGGTAACAAATTTTACATTTGCTGCTATGAACAAACCGAGAGACATTTTTGAAGAAGGACAGGTATTATTGATTGACAAGCCTTTTCAGTGGACCTCCTTCGATGTGGTGAGAAAGATCAGGAATTTGATTCGCATAAAAAAAGTAGGTCATGCGGGCACACTTGATCCATTGGCAACGGGACTTCTGATAGTTTGCACCGGGAAGTTTACCAAAAAGATAAATGAATACATGGCACAGGAAAAAGAGTATACAGGCACATTTACTCTGGGTGCCACAACTCCAACCTACGATCTTGAAAGTGAGCCTGGAAATTTCAAAGACGTTGATTTAATTACAAACGAAAAGATCGTAAATGCTACCCGGCAATTTATCGGGGAAATTATGCAGGTGCCACCTGCACATTCAGCAATAAAAATTGATGGTAAAAGGGTTTATGAATTGGCTCGCCAGGGAAAGGAAGTGAAAATCGAACCAAGGAAAATAATCATAAGAGAGTTTGAAATTACAAATATTGAAATGCCTGTTGTTTCTTTTCGTGTAGCATGTGGTACGGGTACTTACATACGAAGCCTTGCGCATGATTTTGGCGCTGCGCTTGAATGCGGCGCTTACCTCAGTAGTCTTTGCCGTACACGAATAGGTGAGTCAAAACTTGAAGATGCAATGCCAATGTCAGAATGGGAAGGAAAGATAAACAGGATCAAAATGCAAATGGATAGTTGATTCCAAGCTGCACGATACCCGCAAAGGGATTGAATTCATAAAACCATTTATTTTGACTTGCCGGATTTACGACCGGAGTAGGGTTCTTAACTTTTAATCCATAATCTAATCGAACTTTTAAAAAATCAAAATCAAATCGAAGACCGGTGCCAATGCCAACTGCCAGGTCTTTTAGAAATTTATCGGCAGTGAGGTGGCCATCAGGGAAGTCAGCGTTCTTACGAATGAACCAAACATTCCCAACATCAGTAAAAAAACAACTGCTGATATGATAGCCCCATAGCCTCACTAAAGGAAACCGATATTCGACATTTGTTTCAAACTGGAAATCTCCAAATCTAAATGGCACTGAATCCCTGTGTAGCAATGTAGATCCAGGGCCAAGTGTTCTTATTCCCCATGCACGCATGCTATAAGGCCCACCGGCAGTAAACTGTTTAAAAAATGGCAGTTGTGGATTCGTGGGTCTTTCCCTGGTCGTCATTGCAATCCCTACACCCATATACCCACGAAGTATAAGGGATTTTTTTCCATACTGCATGTTTCTTATGAACTCGGCATCAATTTTTATAAATTTCCATAGGCTATCAAGCACTTTTAGATCGAAAAGACTCATCAGCATACCAGATGATTCAATATTGCTACGGAATATTTGTGTAGCATTTCCCTGTCCGCCACGTACAGCAAATCCGCCCTGTATCGACAACACCAATCCATTTTCAGGGAAAACATTTTTTAATGTTGGATTATCCTCTAAAAAATCTACCAGGCTATCTCTTTTTATGATATGTGCATACTCTATATTAGGTAGTTTTATAAACGCCGATTTATTTCTCCATTGAAAATTATAACCCCATGAAGTATTTAGTGAAGTAAGATTAAAGAAATCCTTGCGTTCTGTATTTGCGAGCGAGAAATTCAAACTTGTTCTGAAATTATCCCTGAACTTATCAGGGATCCATGCTGCATTTGGAATAGGTTTAGGAAAAAGGATTGAATGACTGATACTGGTTTGTATTGTTTTTACAAATTCTCCTTTTGTATCCAATTCAGTAGTATACCGCGCCGTTGTCACGGCCCGGTTTGCAGACTTCCCAAAATTGGTATTTATTAATTGCACATTTGCGCCAAGACCTAACAGGTTTTCCTGGGAATTATTGCCATTCAGGTCAAGCGTGTTGCTGTTATTGAAACTCCCTTCGATATTTGCGACAAAGGAATATTTATTTGCAGGAGTTAAATATATTTCAACATCTACCGTATCGGTCGGTTCTCTCGGTATTTGTTCAACATTCACAACCCGCCAGGCTCCCAAACTATTAAACCTGTTGATGGTTCTTACAAACCTTCTCTCGTTATAAAGGTCTCCTTTTTTAAAATATATGTTTTGAGCAATAATTTTTTCTTTAAAAAGATCCCTATAGGCAACAAAGGTGTAATTGCTATCGTATACAGACCTTGTTGGAATTTTCCCGGAGGTATCAATAATTGTATAGTCAGGATATATTGTTGTGTTGCCAACAAAATATTTTTTCAACTTATCAACTTCATAACCCGGTCTCAGCCTTATTTCAACATCTGCTGTTGGTGAATCTCTCCTCTTCCTTAACTCTTCCAGCATTCGAATTTGTTCAAAAGGATCAATAGTAGGACGAAGCAGGTCAAGATTGAGTGTATCCCAGACTCCGGCAAGTTCTTCAAAGCTGAATTTGAGATAACCATTTTCACGATAAACCTCAACGAGCCTGCTTAATTCTTCGGAAATGAGTTGTTGAGCAAAGGGATTGCCTTTCTTTAAATTTGACTTCGATTTTGAAACATCCGTCAATGCCTGCAATTCATTGTTGTTGATCACATGACTTATGGAGTCGATGGTAAAAAGCTGGTTAGGGGATACATTGAAGTTTACGATTGTTCTAAGCTGGGGAGGATTTGTTTCTGCTTTTACTACCATGGTTGTATCATAAGTAATCGAGTTGCGCAAATAGCCGACTTTATTAAGCAAGGATTTCATAAAGAGCACTGACTGATCAGCGCTGGTACTGTCAAATACCGGTGGCTTTTCCAATACTGAACGGTTAAACCCTTTATAGAAGAGTTTGTAAACTGTTCTTGTTTTCATGCTATCCGCAAGTTGGTTTGTCAATTGAGTGGTCAATATCTCCTTTTCTTCTTTGGAGAAGTTACCTTCTAGCTTGATATTTGTTTTATAAACAAAAGGCTTGTCACGGGGATAATCTTTTGGTATAACGCTGCAGGAACCCAGCAAAAGAACTAAACTTGCTACTATAATAAATGTGATATGAGAACTTAGTGGCTTAGGTTCTAACATGATAAAATTGAGGAAATAATGATTACTAAAAATCAGGTCAAATATATTCAAAGTTTAGGCCAGAAAAAATGGAGAGACATCGAACAGGTATTTATTGCCGAAGGCCCTAAATTAGTGAATGAATTGCTCATTGCCGGAAATTGTAAGATAATCCAATTATATGCCTTGAAAGAATGGATCAATCACTCAACACGCAGTATTGAAATTATAGAAGTAACGAATGATGAATTACAAAGAATTTCACAATTAACCACCGCTAACCAGGTATTGGCGATTGCAAAAAAAATAGATTGGCAAGGTGAACCGGTCATTAAAGGCAACATATCACTGGTATTAGATGAGATACAGGATCCCGGCAATATGGGGACTATTATCAGGCTCGCTGATTGGTTCGGGGTAAAAAACATTTTTTGCAGCATGAATTGTGCAGATGCTTATAGTCCAAAAGTTGTGCAAGCATCAATGGGCAGTATTACAAGAGTAAGAATTGAGTATACTGACCTTTCTTCACTATTAGAAAAAAATAATGAGCTGCCAATATATGCTGCTACCCTTAGTGGAAGAGATATTACAAAAATGGAAAAACTAAATGAAGGTTTGCTTGTTGTGGGAAATGAATCAAAAGGCATAAGCGATGATATTCTTAAGCTTGTTAACGCTAATATCACAATCCCCGGAAAAGGAAAAGCAGAATCACTGAATGCAGCTGTAGCAACGGGGATAATATTGTCTCATCTTCTTTAGTTAGCAGTCACTGGTAACCACTAACAGAACTTTTTGGATTTATTTAAATTGAATGGCCTTTACCGGCTTTACTCTCTTTACAATATATGTAGGGATCATCAGAACAAGCAGGCTTACAAGAAATGTAAGGACGCAAACAACCAACACCTGCCACCAAATAATTTTTACCGCCGCTTCACTCATATAATATGCTTCTTCCTTAAGTTTAATAAAACCTGTTGACTTCTGGATATATAAAAGAGCAAGACCAAATAATGCACCTAATACAATGCCTGCCGAGGTAATAAGGATTGAATGACGAAGAAAAATTTTCTGTACCATCCAGTCAGTGGCGCCAA
>CBFGXP010000153.1:0-9669 GCA_965652775.1 uncultured bacterium | reverse complement strand
CAGTGTACCTTATTTTTTTCAACTTCTCATTTTGGATCTCTATCTCTTTGCCAAACCATCTCTCCATTATAGGCCCTATGTCTTCAAGGCTCTCATCTTCAAAATAAAGCCGGTTTTGTGTCCAGGCTAATTCAGGTATAATATTATTAATAGGATTAGCTTTCAAGTCTTTGACAACGATCTGGGGAACTGATGCTGCATCGGTTTTAACTGCTATTTTTTGACCGGTCTTTAAAACTATTTCCTCAGGCTCTTCATTTGCAACACTTATTTTTTCATTTGGCTTAAGAATTATTTTTTGATCTTTCCTGTCCTTAAGGGTTACTTCAATTGTGCCTCTTATCAGCGATGCCTCTGCGATCTTTTCATCGCTATACGAACGAACATTGAAAGCAGTGCCAATAACTTTTATATCCATTTTTTTTGTATGAATGATAAAAGGCTTTTCGGCATCTTTTGTAACATCGAAATAAGCTTCCCCATTCAGAAAAACTTCCCGAAGATCTTTATTGAAAACAGAATTGTTGTAATCGAGATTTGATCCGGCGTTCAACCACACCTGTGAACCATCAGGTAACAAAATTTTTGTACGATTGCCGTTCTTAGTGGCCACGGAACTTACTGATTGGCCGGCTACAGATTCGGATTTTCTATTTTGAGTAAATACATAAACAGCAGCGGTTGCGAGTATAATAAATGCAGCTACTGAAAAAAGAACATACTTTTTTCTATTAAGAAAAGAAGGTTTTTCTTCCGGGACAAATTCCGCAAAGCTGGTGTCTTCAGGTTTTTCCCCCGCCAAAAAATCATCCTTGTGCTTCATTATATGACGGACATAGGTAGCCTCATTTACAACAGAAATTTTTTTAGCTGGCTGTTGCTTCCACATTTCAGTAAGCAAATCTGCCTGGTGGTGGAGTTCGGCATTACTCAGTAAAATACCAGTCAGCTCCTGTAATTCTTCAGGACTGGCTTCGTTGGAGAGTTTTTTTGAAAGGAGACTCCAGAAATGGTTTTGCGATTGGTCCATCAACTATAGGACAATTTTTTCTCGCCGTTCCCCCAAAGAATTTGAAAAATATTTAATTATGCCTGAAGGTGTAACGGATTGCCCCGCTAATCTTCTTAAGTGCGATCGAAACCTGGTTATCAACTGTACTTTCCGAAATATTAAGGAGCTGCGCAGTTTGCTTGTAAGTAAGACCGTCTTCTTTAACTAATGTAAATATCAATTTGCACCGGGGAGGCAGGTCATTAATCGCGGCCTTGAGCTTCAGATTCATTTCACGGGTTATCATAGCCGCGCCGGGATCCGAAAATGGGTCTTCCGGTTCAATTTCTACGGAATCGAGATCAGCCAGGTTTTCACGATGAAGCTTTTTGAGATAATTGAAAGTTATGTTTTTGGCTGAAACATACAGGTACAACTTCAAATTCTTTATCTCTTCAATGTTTTTTCTGCGTCGCCAGATATTAATAAATACATCGGAAACGATCTCATCTGTCAATTCTTTGTTTTTAGTAAAACCCATAACAAACCTTGACAGTTTATTGTAAAACTGAATGAAGAGTTGACGATAAGCCAATTGATCGTCATTAGCAATCCGTTCCCCCAGCCGGGCAATATCTTCCCATCTATCCATAGCAAGCAGCGATCAGCTAAGTTAGAATTATTAAATGAATCCTGCGCTTGATTTAGCTGCCGCCTGACAAAAAAATTAAACCGATTGCATTTATCATTTTATTTAGGAAAGTGGTGTTTTCTTACGCCTAACTTTGTCTCAAATTTTTTTAAAACATGAATACAGTTACACGAACCAACCATGAAATAGATTACCTGATCCGCGGTGAGGAAATGCAATGCGTGGAAATAGAACTTGATCCTACTGAAACCGCAGTTGCTGAAGCCGGCAGCTTTATGATGATGGATGAAGGTGTGCAAATGGAAACAATCTTTGGCGATGGCAGGGGACAGGAAAAAGGCTTCTTTGGAAAACTGATGAGTGCTGGTAAAAGAGTGCTTACGGGCGAAAGTCTTTTTATGACCGCGTTTACCAATGTTGGACAGGGCAAGAAAAAAGTATTATTTGCGTCACCATATCCTGGAAAAATCATTCCGATGGATCTATCGTTGCTTGGCGGTAAAATGATTTGCCAAAAAGATTCATTTCTATGCGCTGCAAAAGGAGTGGCCGTTGGAATAGAATTTCAGAGAAAGCTGGGTACGGGATTATTCGGCGGTGAAGGATTCATTATGCAAAAACTGGAAGGTGATGGATTAGCTTTCGTACATGCGGGTGGCCACGTAATGGAACGTGACTTACAACCTGGTGAGCTTTTGAAAATAGATACGGGTTGTATCGTTGCATTTACACCAAGCTGTGATTACGATATTCAATTTGTTGGCGGAATAAAAAATACGTTGTTTGGCGGCGAAGGTTTGTTTTTTGCTACACTTCGTGGTCCCGGGAAAGTTTGGATACAGTCATTACCGATCAGCCGTCTTGCTGGAAGGATCCTTGCTTATGGAACTTACAGACGCAAAGAAGAAGGAAGCTTGCTGGGGGGCCTGGGTAATTTACTGGATGGAGATGGTGTATAAGAAATTAAAAAGTAAAATTCAAAAAAAGAGCGATGCTGTCTGGCATCGCTCTTTTTTGTAATATGATAATAATCTAGAACGCTTTCGTTGCTCCTTTTACTTTCCCGTCAGCATCCAGTTCTACTATTGGATAACCTAATTTTTTTACGCCTTCTTCTGTTTTTGCCTTATCTCCCACGAGCAGGATATTCATTTTGTCCGGGTTGATCCATTTTTTAGCCAGTGCATCTATTTCAGCTTTTGTCATTTTCGATAAAATTTTATTTTGCTGGTCGACATAATCTGCAGGCAGATCATACTGCAATATCTGGCCAATGAATCCTGCCTTCTGAAAACCTGTTTCGTAGCTTAAGGCATCACGTTGCCCTAATGAGTTTTTCATAAATGTTATTTCATCTTCCGTGATACCGCTGGTAGCATAATCTTTTAGTTCTCTCATTACTTCTTTTAAGGCACTGTCCGTTGCGCTTCCTTTGATACCTGAACTAAATTCAAACTCTCCGCTATATTTATCTGCAGTAAATGCACTGCGTGCCCCGTAGGTCCAACCTTTATCTTCACGAAGATTAATATTTACACGGCCATTGAAACCACCACCCAACGCGTAATTCATCAATCTTGCTCTATAGAATTCACCTGTAGCATCATATTTCAATCCTGTATTATACCCTATACGGAATTCAGTTTGTGCAGCTTTTGGCACATCTACCATATACACTCTTGTCATATCAACCGGTTTCGCTTCGGGCACTGTTGGTAATTCAATCTTCTTGTTTGGTAAATTTTTCAGGAAAGCAAGTTTTGGAAGGATCTCGTTTTCTTTTATATCTCCAACCACAACTACATTCACTCCCTGACTGGTCATATAATTATCATAGTAATGTTGTACATCCTGCAACGTAAAATTCTTTACGGTTTCTTCATCACCATCTTCAGATACACCCAGGATGTGTTTATCTCCATAATTAACTTTTGCAAAAACTGCAGTGGCTACGGTAGCTGGTTGTGTCTTCGCAATTTTAAATCCTTCAATTGTTTGTTTTTTTATACGGCTAAATGCATCTTCAGTAAACTTTGGATTAAACATTTTTTCTTCCAGCAGCTTCAGTGTAGCATCAACATTCCTTTTCAATGATTGAACAGAAAAAGTAATTCCATCCAAACTGCTAGAAACATTTACTGAGCTGCCCAGCTTTTGCAGCTCACGGCTCATTTGTTCGGCCGTATAGTTCTTCGTGTCTTCATTCATCATGTCAGCAAAGAAAGAAGCAATGCCTGCTTTTTCAAGCCGATTTGTTTCCAACAAATGGCCGCCCGGAATTTTTATACTTAACGTAACTGTTGGTAATTCGGTATTCTCGGTGCCGATGGCTCTTATGCCATTGCCAAGATCTGTTTTCCAGAATGCAGGAACCTTTACAATGGGATTAGGGCCACTTACAGGAGATTTGCTGCGGTCGAATTTATCTTTTGCTTTTACATATTTCAAACCTTCATAACCATAAGAAGGAGCTACATAACCTTCTTTATTTATAACGTAGTTGTTTTCCGCAGTTGTCAGTTTTTCCTGATCTTTTGGTAAAACACTTAATACAACAGGGTGCCTCAGTTTTATATATTCCTCATACACTCTCATTACGTCTTCTTTTGTTACCGACTGGTACATTTTTATCAGCTTGCCGATCATGTTTGGATTGCCGGTGAATGTTTGAAATTGCGCCAACTGGGATACTTTACCTGACACGCTTTGCAACCCATTGATCAGTTGTGCTTCGATGCCTCCTTTAAATTTTTCTACATCTTCATCTGTTACGCCTCTTTTTTCAAAAACCTTCAACGCCTCCGTTAAAGCCAGGTACATCGCAGCAAGTGATTTACCAGGATAAGGAGCCACCTGGAATGAAAACTCGCCGGATAATTCTGATACCTGGTTAAAGGCCGAAGCCTGTAATGCAACTTGTTTTTTGACCAGCTCCTGGTATAAAATAGAATTGTTCCCTTGTCCTAAAACCTGTGCAAGACAAGCCAGGGCTCCCATATCTTTATGATAAGCGGGAATAGTTGGATATGCTTTATAAAGGCGCGGAACTCTTGCATAATTATCAGTATAGGAAACAAAACGATGACTGGTTAAGCCAGGCACCATTACAGGCATCTCTTCCACCTTAGGTCCGCGGGGAATACCACCGAAATATTTTTCAACGAGCTTCACTATTTCTTTAGGGTTTACATCACCGCCGATCGTTATCGCCGCGTTGTTCGGACCATACCAACGAAGAAAAAAATTCTTCAGGTCATTTACATTCACACGATCAAGATCTTCAACATATCCAATCGTAAGCCAGCTATAGGGATGACCATAAGGATACATGTTCTTTGCAATATTTTCCTGTGCCAATCCATAGGGGCGATTGTCATAATTCTGCCCTCTTTCATTTTTTACAGTAGATCTTTGCACTTCAAATTTTTGCTGTGTAACTGCATCAAGCAAAAAGCCCATCCTGTCGGCCTCAAGCCAGATCATTTTTTCTACCTGGTTGCTGGGTACTGTCTGGAAATAATTGGTACGGTCACGATTGGTGCTGCCGTTCAATGTACCTCCACTTTCGGTTACTATTTTAAAATGCTGTTCATCACCCACATGATCACTTCCCTGGAACATCATATGTTCAAAGAAATGTGCAAAGCCAGATTTTCCGATCTCTTCTCTTGCCGAACCCACATGGTAAGTGACATCAACGTGCGCCACAGGATCGCTGTGATCTTCATGGATGATCAATGTTAGTCCATTGGAGAGAACATACTTTTCGTAAGGAATTATTAGTTCTCCCTCTTTTTTCGTTACTTTTTCTACAAGTTTCGTCTGTGCAGCCACCATCCCGCTGAAAAATAAAAACAGCACGGTAGCTATAAGTAGTCTTGATTTCATAAAAGAAAATTTTTGAGGAATGGAAAGATAAAGAAATCCGGCTGGCAACAGGACGCCGTTTATCAATTTAAAGGAGATTAATTTTAAAAAAGCCCGGTATAGCCGGCAAGTTGTCAATGAGGGTCGCCCTTGTGATCAACATTCTAATTGGATGCGCCGGGATAACTGCTTGCTATTGATAACTCATACTCATCTTTAAGTTTCAACTTTTGAATTAATTGGCGCAACTCAGCTGAGTCTTTGGTCTTTCCATAAACCTGGTCATGTGCCAGCAGCACAAGGTGCTCGGGGGATTTTGTTTTCTTGTTATTAAAAATGCTATCGATCTGTTTTATTAAGTCATCAGCAGAATTTTTTACGGTCAGTTCTTTATGATCATAATGCCATTCAAGATCCCAACCCATTACGATGAACCCTGCTTTTTGCAATGAATCAACAGCAGCTTTGCTTTTTTTCAAATCAGTGTATTGAATGCTATCGATACGCCAGGTATTTCTTCCTGGTGTCCTTACAATATTGTTTTTCAGATCGAGACTATCATGTGCCCGTTGAAAATCGGCGACAACAGAATCGGGTGATTGATAAAATTTATCATACTTATTGTCTGCATGCGTATAGCTATGATTACAGATCTCTATCTGTTCGGCTATCCTTAAACTATCCCATGTATTGTTTTGATTTACGCTGGCAAAAACATGTTCACCCACAATAAAAAACGTTACGGGGATCTTTTCATCCTTTACGATGTCAAGCACATTTCGTGTGCCTTTGTTTGGCCCGTCATCAAACGTCAGGTAAATTTTTTTCTTTTTCTTTTTTACTGGGGTCGCTGCCTGTAGGGTTTCTTTTTTGGGATCGTTGTTTTTTACAACAGGCCTTGCTTTTAATTTTCCATCCTCTACAGGCTTGGTACATGCAACAAGATAAATAAGGATTAAAACAGGAATGCGGTAACTGTAAATGTAATTATAGTAAATGTGGTTGGCAGGCTCGCCATCATCATCGCTGGTGCTTGTTTCCATAAATGTTTGTGTGTGGTTTTAGTGGTATGAAATTATAGAGTGAAGAGGTGTGTTCGCAAATAAGTTTGGTTAAAGCTTTTCTAAAAGCAGGGCAATTATCACCAACTGATCTTGCTTATCCATTTCTTTGTTAAAGGCCTTAACTTCGCAGACCAAATTTTCTTTCATGACCCGCAAACAGGAAACACTTTCAGACGTAGTAATAAAATTTGCCGGCGACAGCGGTGATGGTATGCAACTGACCGGTTCTCAGTTTACTAATAATACGGCAATGCTTGGCATTGACCTGGCCACTTTCCCAGATTTCCCGGCAGAGATCCGTGCGCCGCAGGGAACATTACCCGGAGTTAGTGGTTTTCAGCTTCGCTTTTCCAGCAACCCGGTTTTTACTCCCGGTGATCTTTGCGATGTGTTGGTAGCTATGAATGCCGCTGCCTTGAAAACGAATCTTAAGCAATTGAAAATGGGAGGAAAGATCATTGCAAATACGGATGGTTTTGATGCAAAGAATCTTCGGTTGGCTAATTATATGGAGGGTGTGAACCCGTTGGAAGATGGAAGTCTTGGCAATTATGAGTTGATAAAGATGGATGTAACCAAGATGACCCGTGAAGCTTTGAAGGATATTACAATGGGTATGAAAGAAAAGGACCGTGCTAAAAATATGTTTGTGCTTGGATTTCTTTATTGGATGTACAACAGGAGCATGGAAGGTACCATTGGTTTTTTAAAAGAAAAGTTTGGAAAGAAAGACGAGATACTTAATAGTAATATTAAAGCGTTGCAGGCAGGTTATAACTATGGTGATACAACAGAAACTTTTACCACAACATATAAGGTAGAAAAAGCAAAGATGGAAGTTGGTGAATACCGTTCCATCATGGGCAACCAGGCATTGGCTTATGGATTGATCGCGGCTTCACAAAAAAGCGGGTTGCAACTATTCCTTGGTTCATATCCTATCACTCCTGCATCAGATATTCTTCATGATCTGGCGAAGTATAAAAATTTTGGTGTAAAAACTTTTCAGGCTGAAGATGAAATAGCGGCCATCACTTCTGCAATTGGGGCAGCATATGGAGGAAGTCTTGGTATTACAACATCAAGCGGACCCGGAATTGCTTTAAAAGCTGAAGCAATGGGTTTAGCTGTAATGCTTGAAATTCCATTAATAGTCATAAATATTCAGCGTGGTGGTCCCTCTACCGGCTTGCCAACAAAGACAGAGCAATCAGATTTATTACAGGCCTATTATGGAAGAAACGGAGAATGCCCGATGCCAATAATTTCTGCAAGCACACCGGGAGATTGTTTTAGTGCCATCTATGAAGCGGCAAGAATTTCTGTGCAACACATGACACCGGTAATTTTTCTTAGTGACGGATATATTGCCAATGGTGCGGAGCCCTGGCGCTTCCCCAAAAGTGCAGACTTACCTGCAATAGAAGTTAAGTTTAAGACTTCACTGGATGAAGGCGAAGACCAATTACTTCCATATAAAAGAGATGAAAAATTGGTTCGCCCCTGGGCCGTTCCGGGAACAAAAGGTCTTGAGCATCGGATTGGTGGATTGGAAAAACAAGATGGTACCGGTAATGTGAGTTACGATCCGGATAATCATCAGCATATGGTAAAAACAAGACAGGCAAAGGTTGATAAGATCGCTGATCATATTCCTTTGCAAAAAATTGATAACGGTCCGGAAAAAGGAAAACTGCTGGTGCTTGGATGGGGTTCTACATTTGGAGCTATAAAAAGTGCGGTATCTGAATTATTAGCTGAAGGAAAATCTGTTGCACATGCTCATCTTCGTTATATGCGGCCATTCCCAAAGAATCTTGGTGAGATATTAAGAAATTATGAAACCGTCCTGGTGCCTGAAATAAATAATGGTCAACTTATAAAGATTATTCGTGATGTATATTTTGTGGATGCAAAACCATACAATAAAATAATGGGGATCCCGATTACTAAAACTGAATTGGTTGAAGAGTTGAAAAAATATCTTTAAGAGCATTAACTATAATTAACTACCATCCATCCGTTATAACGGATGGATTTTTTATTTTTAGTTACCCGGTTTATTCATTTATTTAAAACAGTTATATGGAAAAGCATATTTATAAGATAGTTACTTTACTGATTTTTGTCGTTTTATCAGGCACAAACAGTAATGCACAGGATAATAGTATAAAAAAAGAAAAATGGCATTGGGGCAATGCATTGCAACAGGATACCAGTGCGGGATATGTGCAAGTGGTGAAAGTTGATAATATACTTTATATTTCCGGGGCAGTGGCAAGAGATGTAACTCCTGAAGGGATCACAAGGGTGTACCAGGCTTTGGAAAGATCATTGAAAAGCTTTGGCGCCGGTTTTCAAAACGTAGTTAAAGAAAATTTGTATACTACAGATATGGAGGCGATGAAAACGCATAACGCTGCCCGTAAAGCTTTTTATAAAGGCGACTATCCGGCTGCTACCTGGATGGGCGTATCAAGATTATTTATGGCTGATGCCAAATTAGAAGTAGAGTTGATTGCTCATTTACCCAGGTGATCTATTGAGGCGGGCCATATACTTCGGTTGCATCGGGGATCAAAATTGCTACAACAAAGGCAATTATAGCAAGTATCAACCCATACATAAAAATATTGTAGGCGATCCTCAGGTAGCGATATTTTTTGGCAAGTACTATGCCGAGAAAATACGTGTCCTTGATCATGCTGCTGTATAAGTAATTTTTATCAGAAAGTAATTCAGTCATGGCCCAATCGTAATCGGGTAATCCCATTTTGTGGAAATTACCAAAGAATAAAAGGTTGGTCTTCTTATTCGCTATATCTTCTTTGGTAAATGTTCCTGATGTGACGTTTGGACGGGTGGCAAGGATGCCGAACACGATTGCCAATACACAAACAGTAACAATCATCATCACTGGTATCTGTAAGTTGGGATCAGTGAGAAGGTTGTCAATGAGACTACCAATTATGACAGAAAGAACGATTGCGTTAACCGAGATAAGGATATTGGCTTTTGAATCTGCCATCTGGCTGAGGTTATTCTGACTCTGCGCTACTATTCTGAATACTGTGGAAATGGCTCTTTCAGATTGG
>CBFGXP010000152.1:0-9790 GCA_965652775.1 uncultured bacterium | reverse complement strand
GCAAACAGATTGAAATACTGAATTGAGTAACTACTAATCCTTTTCTTAAAAATGGCGATTGCGTACCGGCGTTTACAGAGCCAGATTTTAAAACCGATGCTGGTTTAAACCTTGTAATGATCCATGCAGGATAAATACCGGCCATTAAGGCTGTGAGAAAAATTCCTGTCAATAGTGATAAAATGATCAAGGGTGATTGCCAGATCTCAAAAGTTATCTGTTTGCCGGTGAGCTCATTGATATATGGTAAGGCCAGTTTGGATATGAGCACACTTATTATGCCTGCAAACGAAACAAGCATCAATGCTTCGGTTAAGAATTGCCTGATCAATTGAAATCTGCCCGCGCCAATTGATTTACGAACACCAACTTCTTTTGCACGGGTAAGTGACTGTGCGGTAGAAAGATTAATAAAATTGATACAGGCTAAGATTAATACGGCAAACCCGACTGCCCCAAAAAACCAGAGCCATTGTGTATTGATCGCCTTGACCCATTCGCCACCACCCGCATATTTGGCATTAAAATGCACATCACTCAATGGTTGTATTTCCGTTTCCGAACGTGAGCCTTTCGGCATCCACGGTTGACTATTTATAAACCTGTCATTAATACTTTTTAATGCAGCTGTAAGACCTGCACCCGGTTTGGTTCCTTTGGGTAAAACAATAAACGTTGACCCACCTGACACCGATCCGTAATGGGTAGTGCTGGTCATCAGGTATTTTTCATTGTCAGAAAAAGAAAGCAACATCGAAGCAGGCAAATGAGTGTTGCCGGGAAAATCTTTTATGATACTGCCTACCGTTACATTGAAACTATCATTGTATATAAATGTTTTTCCAACGGGGTCTTCATTTCCAAAGAATTTTTCTGCTGTGGATTCTGTCAATACAGCCTGGTAAGGCTTTCTCAATGTTTCATGTGCATTGCCTTTTGCAACTTTTACATCAAATACATCCAGGAACTCAGGGTCGGTCATCATAACCTGCTCCTGTTTGAATCGCTTTGTCGGATTGATCTCAATGATTGACTGGAAAGGATGATGAACTTTCGTTACATACTCCAACCCGGGAACATCTTTTCGAATCTGATCGGCTAAAGGAAATGGCGATGAATAGTGAAATTCTTTTTTTCCAAAATCCACCCATACAGAAGTTAAACGGTAAGTCCTGTCTGCCTTGCTCTGGTAAGCATCAAAACTTAATTCATATTTTACGAATAGCCCGATGAGTAAACAAACAGTAATGCCCAATGTCAGGCCGACGACATGTAATGTAGTAGTAAGTTTCTGCCGGCTAAACCTGCGGAGTATGAATGGAATGTTTTTAAAGATCATAATGATTATTTTATTCGGTTCTTAATGATTTTACCGGATTAGCTAATGCAGCTTTTACCGCCCTGAAACTTATTGTTACTAATGCAATGAATAAAGCAATGATACCTGCAATAACAAAGACCCACCACCCGATGCTGATGCGGTAAGAAAAATCCTGGAGCCATTCATGCATGAAATACCATGCTAACGGCGAAGCAATAAATGCGGCGATCAATACCAATTTCAAAAAATCACCTGAAAGCAATCCCACTATACCAGAAACACTTGCCCCAAGTGCTTTGCGAATACCGATCTCTTTTACTTTTCTTTCTACTACAAAAATTGATAATCCGAATAAACCCAGGCAGGCGATCAATAAAGACAGGCCGGCAAAACCATAGAAAATTCCCTGCATCTTTTGCTCATTGCCATATTGCTTTTCTATGCTTTCATCTACAAATGCGAATTCTAACGGTATCTCCGGAACAGATGACTTCCATGTTTTTTGCAGATGATTAATTGCTTCGTCAGTATGTCGTGAATCTATTTTTAATGAAAGCCGGTTGCCACCCTGGGCATAGTAGATCAACAGGGCCTCTACCGGTTTATGCAGGCTTTCAAAATTGAAATCTTTTACAACACCAACTACAGTAGTTGCATTATCACCCTTGCCAAACCGTTTGCCAATAGCATTTTCAGCTTTTTGCCATCCAAATGTTCTAACCGCCGCCTCATTTACAAGTACTGCCTTTGTGGTATCAGTAGGAAAATTTTTAGAAAAAAACCTCCCGGCGGCGAGCTTCATTCCATAGGTATCAAAAAAGGTGGTATCAACCCCGATATTATAGAGGCTGCTGGATATTTCCTCTCCGTTTAGATTCTCAGTAGTTGTCCATCCATTTCCAAGCCCGCCGACAACATTTTGATTATGCTTGCTTACATTTAAAATATATGGACTTTGCAATAATTGGTTTCGTAATGAAACATATTGATCTCTTACAGATTGTTCGCCAAAAAATCTGACTTCTACGACTGCATTGCCGTCGAAACCCAGCGATTTGCTTTTTATAAAATTCATTTGCCTGCTTATGACAAGAATAGATGCCACTAACGCAATGGTGATGGTGAACTGAAAAACAACAAGTCCTTTACGAATAAAATTTCCCCTGCTGCTTTGTAAAAAACTTCCTTTTAATGATACGGCAGGATTAAATGAGGATAAAACAGCAGCGGGGTATATACCGGCTATTGCAGATATAAAAACGATAAATCCCGTAATAATCAAAATATTTACCATGGATAATGAAAAATCATAAGGTTGTCCTATCCAGGTTGAAAATGCAGGCAATATTAATTTCAACAACAACACACCGACCAGGACCGCAATCGTACATATTAAAAATGTCTCGAAGAAGAATTGCCGTATCAATTGAAGCTTTGAAGCACCAACAACTTTTCTTACAGAAGTTTCTCTTGCTCTTTTAATGGCACCAGCTGTTGTAAGATTAATATAATTGATACACGCAAGCAGCAAAACAATTATGCCAACGATCGAAAATATCTTTACCCGTGCAAGGCTTCCATTATTTGCAGCGTCGTACCGCAATTTTGATTTTAAATGGATATCCCTGATCGGTTGCAAATGATAGGTGTAAGACATTTTGTTTTGCTTCCATTCTTTTTCGGAGTATTTCTTTGCAACTCCGTTTATTAGTTCTTCGGTCTGCTTCCATTTTTCCGGGTTATTTAATTGCACATATACATAAGGCCATCCGCCAACCCATAAACTATCCGGGTCAAAATTATATTTAGTCTTCATCTCGCTTTTTAAGTGACCATAAGGGATCAGCAGGTCAAATTGTATCTGGGAATTCGGCGGAACATTGGCTGCAACCCCTGTAATAGTTTTTGGATATTCTCCGTCGATCTCGACTGTTTTTCCAATTGCTGCGTTTACAGAACCGAAATATCTTACTGCAAGCCTTTCTGTAATCACCATTTTATCAAGTGAACTCAGGACCTGGTCAGGATCTCCTTTTAAAAGTTTAAATCCAAAAAAATTAAAGAAATTGCTATCAACAGTTGCGGCATTTGATTCAATAAATAAATTGTCGCCGCTCTTAACTTTGAACGACTCACCAAATACCCTGCACGCGGAACGTACGGCCGGGATCTCTTTGGTTAAATGTGCTCCAAAAGCAACACCGGTACCTGCCTGCGAAAATGATTCGCTTTCACTTTTGAAGGTATTTGAGATGCGAAAAATTTTATGCCCATTAGGATGAAAATTATCGAAACTCAATTCGCGTTGCAGCCAAATGCCAATTACAAGGCATACAACAACGCCAATAGCTAGTCCTGAAATATTCAGGATGGAAGTTGCTTTGTTCTTCACGGTATTCCTATACGCAACAAGAAAAAAATTCTTTATCATGGTACTACATTTATTCTGTTCTTAAAGATTTTACAGGATTTGCCAAGGCAGCACTGATAGACTGAAAACTCACCGTAATAAATGCGATCACCAATGCACTAAACCCAGCTGCAGCAAATACCCACCATTGAATATTTACGCGGTAAGCAAAATCCTCTAACCACATATTTATTGCAAACCATGCAACAGGAAATGAAATAACAGCGGCAATAAATACCAGCAACAAAAATTTCCCCGAAAGGGTCATTGTAATCCCAGGCACCGATGCGCCCAATACTTTTCGTATACCTATTTCCTTAACGCGGGTTTCAATGTTATACAGCGCCATGCCAAATAACCCAAGACAAGCAACTATTATAGCCAAAAATGTTGCAATGTTTACAACAATGCCGGCTTGTTGATCGGCTTCATACAGGGAATTCATATGCTCATCAAGGAAAGTATACCTGAAAGGCATATCAGGAACTTCTTTTTTCCATACATCTTCAATGTACTTTAACGCTGCAGAGGTGCTGTTTGCCGATAGCCTCACAGCCATTTCTGAAAGATCCCAGTTTTGCATACTGATAAAAAGCGGCGCTATTTTATGATGCAGTGAATTAAAATTGAAATCTTTTACCACACCAATCACTGATCCCATTTCCTTCGTCCAATTTCCTTTGTATTGCGTGCCTAAGGTTTTATCAACTTTTAATTCCTTTGCAAAGGTTTCATTCAGTATGTATGATCTTCCTGCTGTATCCCCAAATTCAGGAGAAAAATTTCTGCCTTCAACTAATTTGATCTTGAAAAAATCAAGATAGTTGTGGTCAACATACAAATGCGATACAGAAACACTATTGACCTCACCTGCCTTCGAAACATAGCTGGCCCCATACTGATCAATATTATTTCCCAACCGTTCATTATAAGCAGTAATATCTTTTACGAGGCTGTTTGAGAGCAGTTGAGTTTTAAAAGTCTCATATTTTTTATTGATCGTTGAATTCATCGGCAATAGAACTACCTGCTCGCCATCAAAGCCCATATCTTTTTTGTATGTATACTGCAGTTGCTGCCTTATAATGATCGTAGAAATGATGAATCCTACAGCAATGCTGAACTGCAACACCACCAGTACCGGGCGCAATGAAAAACCTTTTTTGAGGGTTGTGACTCCCTTTACTATTACGACGGGTTTATACCTTGCACTGATAATAGCAGGATATATTCCGGACAAAAGCCCAACAACGATCACAGCAGCAAGTAAAGACAACCATAATTCTTTGTTTTGCAATAGGCCCAACTGGATGTCACGTTGAAAAATATCATTGATAAAAGGAAGACTAATCACGGTAATGATAAACGCAAGCACGAATGAAACAAGCGAAAACAAAACCGCTTCTGTAGTAAACTGGCGGATCAGCTGCCATTGGCCTGCCCCGATCGTTTTACGAATGCCTACTTCCTTCGCCCTTTTTATGGCAACAGCTGTAGACAAGTTGATAAAGTTAAAAACAGCGATCAGCAAAACAGCAATAGCCAGGATAAAGAAAGTATTAATATAAGAAGCACTGAATTTCTTATAATTAAGATTATCATGAGTGATGTTCGAAGAATAAAGATGAATGGAGTTGAATGGCTGCAGCAAAAGTTCATACAACTTATCATCCTTTCCCAAATACTTTTTTTCAAAAGCCGGTAATGCAGCAGCCAACCGTTGAGGATCGGCATTTTCATTCAATAATAAGTAAGTATTAAGCCAATTGGTTTCCCATGTATCCATCCAAGGTTGCTTTTTTAACCCACTCATTGGGACCAGCATATCATACTGTATATGTGAATTAGCAGGTACATCTTTTGCAATGGCTGAAATAGTAAAACTCAAAAACTCGCTACCCCTTTTTATTTCTATCACTTTACCGATGGCCTCTGTTGTATTGAACATTTCCTTAGCAGCCGATGCTGTGATAACAATTGAAGTCGGGGACTGCAATGCCTCTTTTCGGTTACCGGAAACCAGGGCAAAATCAAATATGTCAAAAAAGGTAGAATCAACAAATAATAAATGTTGTTGAAATAGTTGTTGCTGCGTGTTGCGGGTAATCGTATTTTCTTTAGAATTGATGCGTACAAAAGACTGCACTTCGGGGTGATCTTTCACAAGGGATGGACCCATTGGGTACATTGATAAAGCAACCTGCTGTTCCGGCGTGCCTTCATATCGCTGCCATTCATTCAGGCGATAAATACGTTCGCCTTTACTATGGATCTTGTCAAATTCTTTTTCATTAGAAATAAAAAGGGTGATCAGGATACAGGCTGCCATTCCCAACGCAAAGCCACCAATATTTAAAATGGTAAAAGTTTTGTTTCGTGCGATGTTGCGAAAAACGATCAGCAAATAATTTTTTATCATAACTATACTTTTATTCTGCTCAAATCTGCCTGCCGGCAGGCAGGCTCTTTATTTCATTTAATCTATTCAGTTCGCAATGACTTCACCGGGTTTGTTAGCGCAGCTTTTATCGCCTGGAAGCTGATAGTGATCAATGCGATCACTGCGGCCAGGATACCTGCTGTTAAAAACATCCACCATGGCATTGATACACGATAAGCAAAATCTTCTAACCACTTATTCATAAAGTACCAGGAAACAACAAAAGCCGGGATGGCCGCAATGGCAACGAGTTTTAAAAAGTCTTTTGAAAGCAGCGCCACTATAGTTGACATATCGGCCCCTAAAACTTTCCTGATACCGATCTCCTTGAGGCGTTGCATGATGGCAAACGCAGAAAGACCAAACAAACCCAAACAAGCAATAAAAATGGCGAGAGAAGCAAAAATGATCAACAAAGTTTTTTGACGTCGTTCTGCTTCATAGAGCCGCGTAAAATTTTCATCGAGGAATGCGTACTGGTAAGGTGTGTCAGGAAGAAAATTTTCCCAGGATGATGCTATGCGGTCAAGGGCCGCCGGTATATTGGATCCTGAAATTTTAATTGATATCCTGCCATAAGAATTTGCACTCCTTGGAACCAATAAAACAAGTGGTGTGATTTTTTGATGCAGCGATTCAAAATGAAAATCATTGAAAACACCGATTAATTTTCCCCTGCGGTTACCGTAACCAAAATTTTTGCCCACTGCATCTTCGTAATTTTGAAACCCAAGGACTTTTGCCGCCGCTTCATTGATCAGGAAAGCAGATGTATCCAAACTATATTCCCTGGAAAACCCTCTCCCGGCAACTACTTTTATCCCATAAGTTGAAATAAAGTCATGGTCGGCTGATACAAACTTTATGTTTGCATTCACCGGAGCCAGTGTATCGGAAGATTCCATGCTTGCTCCCATCGCATCCAATAATCTTCCTGTAGGGATCCGTGACGAACGTCCAACATTTTTTATATTAGAATTAGTCAGCAGTTCATTTCTGAATGCCTCATAATTATCATTGAGCTGGGTGGAATAAGGAATCGTTACGATATGTTCTTTATTAAATCCCAGTATCTTGTTCTGCATATACCTCATTTGCCAGAAAACGATCCCTGTAGCAATGATGAGAATAATGGAGATCGCAAACTGGAGGGTTACAAGCGCCTTTCTGAAAGAAATGCCACCACCAACTTTCAAAAAACCTTTCAACACTTTTATTGGCTGAAATGAAGACATGAACATTGCGGGGTAAATTCCTGATATGATCCCCACCACAAAAGGTATCAGCAAAAGTGGAATTATGATCTGCCATTTCAGTAAAATGTCTACGCTAAGTTGCAGCCCCGAAATTTTGTTCAACCAGGGAAGAGTTAACCATGTAAGCGCAATTGCAAAAAGCAGCGAGACATATGAAACCAAAATTGATTCACTCAGAAATTGAAAAATGATCTCCTTTCTTTCAGCCCCCGCGACTTTCCGGATACCAATTTCTTTTGCCCTTAAGGTTGATCTTGAAGTGGAAAGGTTCATATAATTGATACAGGCGATCAATAAAATGAAAAGTGCAATAGCGGAAAAGATGTAAACCCTTTTTATATCACCATTTTCTTCTGCTTCGTAATCTGTGTGAGAGCGAAGGTGTATATCAGTTAATTTTTGCAAACCAAGCGTGGTCCCCTGGGAAGGCTTATATTTAACGCCTGTTGGCATATGTTTGTCAACAAAAGCAGGAAATCGTGCTTCAAGGTTTTTGGGATCATATTTTTCGGGCAAACGGATATAAGTAAAAAACGAATTATTACCCCAGTTGGTTCTTAGATTTTCGGCTCCATATATTAATGTATCCTTTAGTGTATTAAACGAAAGCAGGATCTCCGGGTGAAAATGGGTATTAGAAG
Source organism: uncultured bacterium (assembly GCA_965652775.1). GTDB lineage: Bacteria > Bacteroidota > Bacteroidia > Chitinophagales > Chitinophagaceae > VBAS01. The sequence continues at coordinate 1,722 of CBFGXP010000152.1, read as the reverse complement.
GAAAAGCTTTGTAAACGCCTGTTACTTTAAAATCAAAATAGTTGCCTATGTTAATGCGGATCATTTTATTCATAGGTTCCTGATCACCAAAATATTTTTTGGCGATCTCTTCCGTCATCATCACGGCATACGGATCCGCCAACGCTTTCTTAGGATCGCCTTTTATAACGTTTGCTTTAAAGAAATTGAAAAAATGATCATCAGCAAACATCACATTATCTTCATTAAACATTTTTTCTTCATACTTAATTGGAGTATTACCGTTTGATATAGTGCGGGTGATATCCTCGATCTCTCCAAAATCATTCTTCAGCAATGGCGCAAAAGGAGGCGCAATTGTGCTCAGCGTAAGTGAAACTGCTTTCGTCTCCGGGTTCAGAAATGTTCTTGTAACACGGTAAACCCTGTCTGCATTTGGCTGATACTTATCATAGCTCAACTCATTCAGAATATAAGTCAGGATAAGCATGCAACAGGCTAATCCCACCGTCAATCCAAAAATATTTATAAAAGAAATGAACTTGTATTTTACAAGATTCCGATAAGCTATTTTCAGATAATTTTTTATCATAATATTTTATTTTAATAATTATTAATTAATAATTACTAATTATTGTTTTACTCTGTTCGTAAACTTTTTACCGGGTTAGCAATTGCCGCTTTAATTGTTTGAAAACTTATTGTAAGCAATGCAATAGCTATAATGATCAATGCTGCTGATAAAAATGTTAACCAGTTTACGGTAGTATGATATGCAAATCCCTGCAGCCATTCACTTGCAGCCCACCATCCGCAAGGAGTAGCGATGAGTACGGCTATCAAAACAAGGCGAACAAAGTCTTTGCTCAATAATAAACTCAGCTCATTAATGCCGGCTCCTAAAATTTTACGTATTCCAATTTCCTTTGTTCGCTGACTGATTAAAAATGCCGTCAAAGCAAACAACCCCATTACTGATATAAGAATAGCGGTAAATCCGAAAAAATTAATGACCTGCTGCAAACGTGTATACGTTGCAAAGAGTTTTTGAAAATTATCATCAAGAAATGAATAGCGGATCGGAAACTCTGGTTCTATTTTTCGCCATGCACCTTCTATGTTTGCTACCGTTTGCTGTATTTGAGCGCCTTTGATTTTTACAAGTATCGCCCCCCCGGATTGAAAGATACATGCCTTGTTCCCGATAGTGAATACCACCGGTTGAACCGTATTTTCAAAACCTGACACGTTGAAATTTTTTACTACTCCTTCAATTCTTACCGGGACTGTGTCACAACCGGGAAAAGTAATAACAGTACCAATCGGGTTTTTCAAATTCAATTTTTTTGCGGCCGCTTCATTAATAACTGCCGTACGGGTATTCTGGTCTGCATATCTGCTGTCAAACATCCTGCCTTGCACCAATGATGCATCCAGCGTTCTGAAATAATCTGTACTCACCTTGACAGACGTCATCCTGTATTCTTTGCCTGAGTATTTAAACGCGGTTGTGTTTGTATCAATGATTGCATCGCCAGGCACTGTTGTTGTCCTGGATACATACTCTACTCCTGGTATCGTGAGCAACGTGTTTCTCATAACATCGAAGTTTTTCTCACGGGTATTTTGCTGGGCCTGGATCCGAATGACCTGCTCGCCGGAAAAACCTTTATCCTTTGTTTTCATGTAATGCATTTGCTGACCTATCACTAATGCTCCTATAATAAAAAATGCCGCTACTGT
>CBFGXP010000151.1:0-9858 GCA_965652775.1 uncultured bacterium | reverse complement strand
AGGTTATTCGTTTCATAAAATAAATTTTGGACGAAAAAGGTACAACTTCTTCATTATTCACAATTGCCTTTTTTGATGAAATCTTAAATTTTGTTGATAAAATCATAAGACAATGGTAAGATGACTGATTGCTCATTCAACGTAACTTTGAACTCAACTTATGGGAGTCTTAAAACAAATAGCAGAATATCTCTACATCCGTAAACCGGATCCAAACCGACCCAATACAGATTTCATTAGAAAAATGCATTGGATAAACAGGACAAGCATCCTGATCTTTATTCTTTGTCTTATACTGCTTGCGATAAAATTATTTTCGTGAGGTAAAGTTGTAGATGAGCTGTGCCGCCTTGGCAGAAGCACCCCGATAGCTATCGGGGCCATTTTCACTTAAAAGATTTTTCAGATCGGTATAATCTTTCTTCAATTGTAGTATCCGTTGTTCATTCGTAAGTAATTCGTTTAATTCGTGTTCAAGGTTTTTCACATTCATATCATGCTGTATCAATTCTTTCACCACTAATTTGTCCATAATCAGATTCACAAGCGAAATGAATTTTACTTTCACTAACCGGCGACCTATTTCATATGAAAGAAATGAACCCTTATAACAAACCACTTCGGGCACGCCAAACAAGGCGGTTTCAAGTGTTGCAGTGCCTGATGTTACCAATGCGGCTTTAGCTTGCATTAATAAATCATAGGTTTTTCCTGAAACAGCCCTCACATTATTGTAAGGATTTAATAATGATGAATAAAAATCATCATCAACACCAGGTGCTTTGGCAACAATGAATTGGTAAGAAGGGAAACTTTTACTTACTTCAAGCATTACCGGGAGTTTTTTCAGAATTTCCTGCTTACGACTACCCGGGAGAAGAGCAATAAGTTTGGAGTTCGGAGTTCGCAGTTCGGAGTCGGTGGATTCCGGCTGCCAACTGCCAACTGCCAACTGCTGACTGACTCCCGACTCCCGACTAAAGACTCTGAACTTTTCCACAACCTCCACCAGCGGATGCCCCACATACTCCACTTCCCAGTTCCATTTATTTTTGAAATAATCTTTTTCAAAGGGAAGAATGACGATCATCTTATCAATGCATTCTTTCATCATCTTCACCCGATTTTCTTTCCAGGCCCACACCTGTGGTGAAATATAATAGATGATCCGAAGTCCCTTTTGCCTTGCCCATTTTGCAATACGAAGGTTGAATCCCGGGTAATCAATCAGAATTAAAACATCGGGTTGGAATTGCTCAATGTCGTTTTTGCAAAACTTAAGATTGCGAAGTATTGTAAATAAGTTTTTTAATACTTCCCAAAAACCCATAAAGGCAAGCTCCCGGTAATGTTTTACGAGGTCCCCGCCAGCCTCTTGCATTTTATCACCACCCCAGCAACGAATAGCTGCTGAAGTATCCAGTTTCTTCAGTTCTTTGATAAGATTGCTGCCATGCAAATCACCTGATGCTTCTCCTGCTATAATATAATATTTCATAAACCGCCCAGTCCGCCTGTGGCGGAGAGTTAGTGGAAAATAATTTGTCGTGCAAAATAAGTATTTGTTGAATAGCCTTCAGAAAGTATAAAAAATGCTCTTCGCTTTGGTCAGTGTAAACCGTACAACGGAAACAAATAGATTTATTGTTACCAGGATTAAATAAACACTTTTATGATCAGGATGGCGATTCCGTAAACAAGTGTAGTTGCAAAAATTCCTTTCGCCGTATTGTCACGATGCGTATTGATATAAATAGTAAACAGCACTGCATTTGCCAGCAGGCACAGCGCACCGATGGAAGTGATCAATTTACTATCGTTAAAAAAATAATCAAGAAATTCTCCAAAACCGTAAGAAGAGAACTTAACAAAATATACGATGATAAGGCCAAGCGCCGGGCCAAGCAGACCAAGAACTAATCCAAGCTTCAGGTTATCTTTTTTCAGGATAAATGTTGCCACTGTTTTTCAAATTTAGTTTTAAGAACGTAATTGGTCATATCAAATTGTACCGGCACTACACTAACATAATTATGCGCCAATGCCCATACATCCGTGTCTTTTCCCTTGTCAAAATTTACAAATTCGCCGGTCAGCCAAAAATACTTGCGGCCATGCGGGTCATGCCGCTCAATAAAATCCTCCTCATATTTTGCATATGCCTGGCGGCAAACCTTTATTCCTTTTATTTCTTCCATAGTCGCCAAAGGAAAATTCACATTCAGGATCATATGCTTGTCTTGTTCGGCGGATAAAAGTTGTTCAACGATAATGCGGGCATATTTTTTTGCGGGTTCAAAGTCTGCCTCAATACTATAATCAAGTAAGGAAAAGCCAACCGAAGGAATGCTTTCGATCGCGGCTTCCACTGCAGCCGACATCGTGCCGGAATAAATTACATTGATACTATGGTTAGCTCCGTGGTTGATACCACTAAGGCAAAGATCAGGTTTACGATGAAGTACTTTATCAACGGCAAGCTTTACACAATCTACCGGCGTGCCGGTGCACTGGTAAGCTTCAATACCTTCAAAAAAATTTACGGGATGTAAGCGAAGAGGTGAGCCAATAGTGATGGCGTGACCCATTCCTGACTGGGGTTTGTCCGGCGCTACTACAATTATTTTTCCAAGATCTTTTACAGCTTCCACCAGGTTCCTGATACCCGGCGCTGATACACCATCATCATTTGTGATAAGGATTACTGGTTTTTCTTTTTTCTTGCCTGCCGATCTCTTTACTGTTGTGCTGGTCGGTTTCTTAGTTTTTGACATAGGTTTTCATTCAACAGCAAAAATGTTTGTTTTTTCCCGCCTGCCCAAAAGGATTTACTAAAAAATGTTCTTTGAAAAACCAAAATATTTAGTATTTTGCAACTAACTCAATTAGTTTCTTATGAACATTGCCAATCAAAATCTGAAATACCTGCGCAAACTGCGCGGATGGACACAACAGGAATTTGCAGACAAGCTTCGTATCAAAAGATCACTCATTGGTGCTTATGAAGAAGAAAGAGCCCGTCCAAATCTTGAAGTGTTGGAAACAGTTTGTGATATATTCAAACTCTCCATGGACGATGTTTTACGAAAAGATCTAAGCGAGAACAAAGGCAATTATCTTGCAAAGAGGAGAGCAATGAAACTTGCCGGCGGAAGACCTGATATTCCTTTTGTGCCAATGAAAGCGGCAGCCGGTTATTTAAATGGGTATGCCGATCCAGACTACATCGACGAATTGAACACTTTTACTTTGCCAATGTTATCGGGTGGAAATTACAGGGCATTTGAGATCATGGGCGATTCAATGTTGCCGACACCAAGCGGCTCCATCATAGTGGGAGAGAAAGTGGAAACGCTTGACGAGGTGAAAAATAATTATACCTATATAGTTGTTTCGAAGTCCGAAGGGATCGTTTATAAAAGGATCGATAAGAATAACCGCATTAAAAATAAATTGACACTGGTAAGTGATAATCCTTCTTATCAACCTTACCAGATAAATTCAGAAGATGTGGTGGAACTTTGGCAGGCATCGGTTGTTATTAGCCGTGCGGTATCCCAACAACGCTGGGACATAAACCAACTAGCCAATATAGTTACGAATCTTCACCAGCAGGTAAGCACCCTTAAAAAGAAGATGAACTAATTTGTCCTCAAGGGTTTAGTGATCAGGTTTAATATGAGCGTTAGCTATGTAAGCAAGATTTATTGAATTATATTTGCCGTCAGCTAATTAACTGACTGCAATGGCCATTAAGCCTTTTTTTCTGTTACCCATGATGGTGGTATTTCTCCACGGATCTACGCAAACCAGGAGTTTACCGGCAGTTAAATCTGAACGTCCAATTAAAATTGATGGAAATCTTGATGATGCCGCATGGCAGACCTCACCGGTGGCTACCGGTTTTATCCAAAACTTTCCAAAAGCCGGCGAACCAGCAACGCTAAGATCAGAAGTAAGAATTCTTTACGATAACACCGGTATTTATATCGGCGCTATGTTATATGATGATCCTTCAAATGTAAGACGACAGTTAACAGGAAGGGACGGCGAGCAGCAAACCGATGCAGATTATTTTTCTGTTTTCTTCGATACGTATAACGATAATCAAAACGGTTTCCAGTTCCTTGTTACATCGGCGAATGTGCAGACCGATGCAAAACTTTCGGCAAGTTTCAGCGGCGATTTTGGCGACTATGGTGATAGAACATGGGACGCTGTTTGGGAAAGCAATACAAAGATGCATAGCAATGGTTGGTCATTGGAAATGCGTATCCCTTATTTCTCTTTACGGTTTTCAAAAAAAGATGTGCAGGATTGGGGAGTACAGCTCATGCGTTTTTCAAGAAAAACTAATGAAACCACTTTCTGGAACTTCGTTGATCCGAATGTGAATGGTTTTGTAAATCAATTCGGAGATCTCGCAGGACTTAAAGACATTGAACCACCACTGCGATTGAGTTTTTCTCCATACTTATCAACTGGTGTCAATATTTCTCCGGTTGCGGATGGAAAAAAAGCAGAATGGTTAAAAAGCGGGGGCATGGATGTAAAGTATGGGATTAGCGAAAGTTTTACACTGGACGCAACGATTATTCCTGATTTCGGGCAAGTGGTTTCAGATAATGTGGTAAATAACCTTACTCCTTATGAGATCCAGTTTGAAGAGAACAGGCCCTTCTTTACAGAAGGCACAGAACTTTTTAACAAAGCAGGATTATTTTATTCAAGAAGAGTGGGAGAGATGCCGCAAAAATTCAGAAGCGTTCAAAGCTTTGTTCAAAGCAATCCCAATTATGAGATCATGGAAAATCCAGCGGTAACGAATTTATATAATGCGATCAAATTTTCAGGCCGCACAAAACATAAACTGGGGATTGGTTTTTTTAATGCCATCGCACAAAGAGAAAGAGCAATAATCAGGCATAAGACTTCAGGTCTTGATAGCAGTATTGTAACCGAACCATTGGCAAACTATAATATCATTGTGATCGACCAGGCATTAAAGAACAGGTCTTATGTAACATTCACCAATACAAACGTTATAAGAGAAAGCACAAACCGCGATGCAAATGTTTCTGCTTTTGATTTTAGTTTTTTTGATAAAGAAAATAAATTCAATGTAAGGGGAGCAGCTCGTTATAGTAAGATATTTGGAACGTCCGGTTATGATGGGTTTAGTACCAGCCTGCGTGTCGGTAAGGTGAGCGGCAAGATCCAATATTTCCTTCAAAATTTGATCGAGTCAGACAAGTATGATCCAAATGATCTTGGAATTCTTCCCGCGGCAAACGAAGTTTCTTATACAGGACAGGTAAGCTATAATCAATTTACGCCGAAAGGAAACTTTCTTACTTACAATTACAGGCTTACATCAAGCTATGGATGGCTTTATAAACCTTATGCATTTAGTTATTTACGGGTAAATGCTTCAGGTTTTTGGGTGTTTAAGAATTTTTGGGACGTGAATCTCATACTGGGTTCACTTCCTTTTGGAGAAAACGATTATTTCGTTTTAAATACGCCGGGCCGCTATGCCCAACGACCGCCTTTTAGTTATGCTGAATTGGAGGGGAGCAGCGATAGCCGTAAAAAACTTTTTTTCAGTTATAATTTGCTTGGCTCTGTATTTCATATTCCTGAAGAGCATACTTATTACAGGTATGAACTGGGTCTCAGGTATCGCTTTAGCAACAAAGTGACAATGCAAATAACAAATGCATCTGAGAAAGAAACTGACTATATTGTTTTTGCAGGCAGGGAAGTAAATGGGGAGCCGATCATCAGCTTTGTTGATTTTACTGATATCACTTCAATTTATTCCGGCGTGTATAATATAACTCCCCGTATGAATTTGACGATGCGGGTACGTCATAACTGGAGCAAAGTAATCTATAAACGATTTGCAAATGTAGATGCAAATGGAAAAGATGTTCCGCGGCCTTTTATTCCTAACCAGGATGAAAATGTGAACTTCTTTAACCTTGACGCGTTTTATACATGGGATTTTCGCCTGGGTAGCCGCGTTGTGCTTGGCTGGAAAAACTTTTTAGGCAATGATGAATATGTGGACGGCACCATGCATAAGAAATACCTGAATAACCTTGGAGAAACGCTTGACCTGCGCCACGGAAATGAACTGACGCTTCGCTTTATTTATTTTATAGACTATAACACGCTGAAGAGAAAAAAATAAGTTATTAATAAAAAGTGGGAGACTTGTATTCCTGGTTCCCGACTAGTGACTAAGAACTATCGCCTTCTTACTGCACCTGCATAATGCCATTATCAACAATTGCAAAAACGTTCTCTCCTTTTTGGGCAGTTACATTTACACAACCGGTAAAACGGCTGAATGCCGGGAGAATGCCGGTATTGTTCCCAAAATAGAAGCAAGGGAATTGTAAAAATTGCCTGCCTCTTCCGCGTATGCTTATGCCCGGGTGAAGATGACCACAGAAAGTATAATGCTGTTGATTTTTTATAGATGCATCTTCAGGATCATGACAAAAAGAAAAATCACCAACATCAAGACAATCCCTGGTTTCAATTCTCAGTTCTTCATACCATTTTTCGTCAAGAATATCATGATTGCCATTTACTAAAATAATTTCAAGACCACTGAGGTCATTGCGCCATTTTTTGAAAAGATCCATTTCTTTATTTGACTTGCTGTGTGAAAGATCACCGGCAATTATTAATTTTTCAGCTTTGTAATAAAGTATTTGAGTAAATAATCGTTGAAGATCCTCTTTAAAAACATTTTGAGGAACGGGTATCCCGGATTTTCTGAAATGACCCGTTTTACCAATATGAAGATCGGCTATAATAAGTGCTTTCTCTTTTTCCCAGAACATTACCCTTTCCGGGCTCAGCACAAAATCATTTTCATTAATAGTGTAGGCTACCAGCGCATTCATAAGAGGAGGGCTAAATTAATGATTTCCGATATAAGGAAGAAACACTAATTGGCAATTGCCGGTTATCCTAACTCTACTCATCTCATCAATTCTGTCTGCATCTTTCTCACCCTGTCTTCTAATTTTTCCGAAGAAAGATCTTCCCGCATGCTATCTACTTTTATCGGGAAGCAGAACGGTGTATATCGTTCAGGAAAAGTGATAATAATTTTTGATTGCTGGATCCTGTTCAGCATGTCACGCAATCTCGTTTCTTCCATTTGTTGGGCAAAAACCTCGTTATACGCTTGTCGCAGCAATAAATTATGCTGCTCGTATTCAGCAAATACATTAAATAAAAGTGATGCAGACGCCTGCAGGTGACGGGCCTTTTTTCTTTCACCGGGCATTCCCTGGAAGATCAAACCGCCGATCGTTGCGATATCACGGAATTTTCTTTTTGCCATTTCCGTACTGTTTACGCTTCGCTGTATGTCTTCAAATAAATTCTCAGGGGAAAATAATTCATAGGCATTTGAATCATCAAGCGGTATCGGTTGATCGCTGAGTAATTCAAAACCGTAATCATTCATGGCAAAAGAAAAAGTGATCGGTGTGATCCTGCTGATACGAAAAGCAAGAATAGCAGCCATCGCTTCATGCACTAAACGACCTTCAAAGGGATAAACAAATAAATGATGCCCTTCATCAGTTTCAATTTGCTCTATCAATAATTCATTTGCTTTTGGTAAATGTGAAAGATATTGCTGAAGTGCGAAGAGTGGTTGTAAGATTGTTAGTTCCTCAGCTTTGTTGTGAGTGGTGAGTGGTGAGTTGTGAGTTTCATAATCATTCACCACTGACAACTCACTACTCACGGCGTTCAACGTTTCCCGCAGCTTCTTTCCCAAATTTGCACTCAGGGGCATACGGCCGCCCTGCCAGCTTGGAACAATAGATTTTTTTGCAGTTGATTTTCTTACGTAGGCCGTCATATCCTTTGAAGAAACATATTCCAATTTTCTTCCTGCCAACGAAAAAACTTCGCCAGGCGTGAGCCGGCTGATAAACCATTCTTCAATTACACCGATAAATCCACCATGTAACAATTGAACTTTCATCATCGGCTCACTTACGATGGTGCCGATATGCAGGCGGTGCCGCATCGCAATTCTTTTTGAAGTAACCCTGTACACTCCATCAATCAGTTCCACTTTTTTGTATTCATCATATTGTTGCAAAGCATTTCCACCGGAGGTGAGATGATGAAGAATTTGTTGCCACTCATCTTCCGTGATCTCACTATAGCAGTAAGTGGATCTTATCTCGTTAAAAATTTCATCAGCAATAAATCCATCTGAAATAGCCAGTGTGCAAAGCCATTGCAATAGCACATCGTAACATAACAACATAGGCTCACGACTTTCGATCAATTCTTCTTTGATCGCAGATTTCAGGGCAGCCGCTTCAACAAGTTCAAGTGAATGCGTTGGAAGAAAATAAATTTTACTTATGGCATCCGGCTGATGACCACTACGACCCGCACGTTGTAAAAAACGGGCAACTCCTTTTGGGGATCCTACCTGGATCACGGTTTCTACAGGACGGAAATCAACACCAAGATCAAGAGAAGCTGTACAAACAACCGCTTTTAATTTACCAGTATGTAAATTTTCTTCCACCCAATCACGCAATTCTCTTTCCACACTTCCATGATGCAAAGCGATGGCGCCTGCAAGATCGGGAGAAGCATTTAATAATTGCTGGTACCAGATCTCACTCATGCCACGGGTATTTATAAATATGAGTGTGGTCTTGCTTTCATGAATGATCGGAAGAATTTTATTGATGAGTTTAATACCAAGGTGACCTGCCCATGGATATTTCTCTATTTCATCAGGAAAGATGGATTCAACCTCAATTTGTTTTTTCATTTCAGCTTTCACCATCACACCGTTTTTCTTTAATGGTGATAACAACACTTCACTTGCTTCTTCAAGATTTCCGATCGTTGCGCTAATACCCCAAACGGAGAGTCGTGAATGGTGAATAGTGAATGGTGAATGTGAGTTCTCAATATGACCATTCACCATTGACCATTGACAATTAACTATTCTTGCAACTGCCAGCTCCACCTGTACCCCTCTTTTGCTTCCAATCAGCTCATGCCATTCATCAACGGCAATAATTTTTAATGAAGAAAAAACTTCAGCATAATCTCTTTGTCCTATTAACAAATGGAGGCTTTCCGGGGTGATGATCAATATTTCGGGCATTTGTTTTTTCTGCTTTGCTCTTTCCGCAGTAGAAGTATCCCCATTCCGTATTCCCACCTTCCAATTCATTTCAAGTGCATTAATTACTTCTGTCATTGCCCTGCCAATATCAGTTGCCAACGCCCTGAGTGGAGTGATCCATAATAATTGAAGTCCGCTGTTCTTAATTTTCTTATAGTCATCCTGGTGATGATTAATAAAATCAATGATGGCGCCAAGGAAGACAGAATAGGTTTTACCGCAACCCGTGGGTGCATTCACCAAACCGCTTTCACCATTCATTATATGTTGCCATGTTTCTTGTTGAAATAGAAAAGGCCTGCGATCCTGTGACGCTAACATTCCATTTACAATCGTATAACCTTTCGTCTCTTTTATAGAAGGCATCTTGCAATTTAGTTAAGCCTGAAATGAAAAATGTTCCCGGTGAAATGTTATTTTCCGTATACCTCGAGCATTTTTTTCAGATCATCAAGGGTGTTGATCTCTTCGGGTTTTTTATCTTTTCGCCAGCGATTGATCCGGGGGAATCGCAATGCCACACCTGATTTATGACGATTGCTGGCTGCAATACCCTCGAATGCGATCTCAAAAACCAGCTCCGGTTTTACTGTTCTTACAGGCCCGAATTTTTCCAGTGAATTTCTTTTTACAAATGAATCCACTTCTGCAAATTCTTTGTC
>CBFGXP010000150.1:0-9893 GCA_965652775.1 uncultured bacterium | reverse complement strand
AAATTTTTTGGGAGAAATTTCCGATGCGATTTTCTTCATTGGTCCACCACATCAGGCCATAAGATCTGTTGGCAGCAGATGGCTGATTAACGGAATTAACCCATTGCTCAGAAATTAATTGCCTGTTTTTCCATTTGCCTTTTCGTAAGAATAATAAACCAAATCTTGCCTGGTCAAGTGTATTGATAAAAATACCGCCGCCGAAATGCCCGCCGCCACTTACCGATTCTATCATTTGCCCATCAACATTTACCGATGAGTTGTCATAACCAAACCATCGCCATGTTGTGGATGCCCCGATAGGATCCATGATCCGTTCACGCAATACAACCGGCAAAGGTTTTCTTATTACTTGTAATAATGCGTATGCCAGCAAATTCACACGAACATCATTATACTCAAATGTTGACCCCGGTTCAAGCAGCTTTCTGTTTTTCCAATCATCAATTGTTCCCTCTCTTGGCGGACGATCGGCCCAATCACACACGTCAAACAAACAACCCGACCAATCAGATGATTGCGTAAGTAAATGCCGCCATGTAATTTTTGAATTATGTTCGCCATCAAATTTTCCATCCCAAACGTATTCACGTACGGGGTCATCAATATTTTTTATTAAGCGATCATCCAATGCTAATCCTGCCACGGTGGAAAGATAACTTTTCGAGACACTGAAAGTCATATCTACTCTTCTTACATCGCCCCATTGTGCAACGATATAACCGTTCTTTAAAATGATCCCTGCCGGCTTTCCTCTTTCTCTCATAGGTCCTGCAATTCTATAACCCGGTTCTCTTTCATGAGCTTTATAATTGGCAATGCGCAGATCATATTCAGTTTTTGTTTCATTGCGAATGGCAAAGCTCACAGCACTATCAAGCAGTACTGCATTCATTTTTAATTCTGTGGGTTTTTTTGTTTGCCAGGTTGAGTCTGGAAAGTAGACCTGCTGGGTGTAGGAAGTGAAACAAGAATTGAAGAGAATGAAAACGAGAAAGGATTTGAGATTATGTGATGTCATTTAACTAATTTTTCAATAATCAATCACCTGCTCTTCTATTGTCTCCGGTAATACTCTCCATTCATATTGTTGATTGCGTAGTTGCGGTTCAAATCCTGCTTCACGAATCGCTTCCTGGATACTTTTATACGTAAACCGGTGCGGGGCGCCCGCAGCACTCACTACATTTTCTTCCAGCATGATGCTGCCAAAATCATTGGCCCCGGCATGTAAGCAAAGTTGTGCAACCTGTTTTCCAACGGTGAGCCAGCTCGCCTGTATGTTTTTAATGTTGGGCAACATAATGCGGCTGATAGCGATCATGCGGATATATTCATCAGGCGTTGTAAGATTATGCACACCGCGGATCTTTGCCAGCAATGTATCAACATCCTGGAATGTCCACGGAATAAAAGCCAGAAACCCTTTTGCATTTTCTGGTTTGCGGCTTTGCACTTCTCTGAGTTTTATTAAATGTTCAAAACGTTCTTCAATCGTTTCTACATGACCAAACATCATTGTTGCCGAAGTAGTGATATTTAATTTATGTGCTTCATGCATGATATCAAGCCATTCCTGTGCGCCGCATTTGCCTTTGCTTATCAGTCGCCTGACCCGATCAATTAATATTTCGGCCCCCGCACCTGGCAAGGAATCCATTCCCGCTTCTTTTAATGCGATCAACACATCACGATGATTGCTTTTTTGCAGTTTCGTAATATGGGCTACTTCAGGTGGCCCTAGTGTATGCAGTTTAATAGCAGGAAATTCTTTTTTTATCTGCCTGAAAGTATTCACATAAAAATCCAACCCTAATTCAGGATGATGACCGCCTTGTAACAACAATTGATCTCCGCCCCAGCGGATCGTTTCTTCAATTTTTTTCCGGTATGTCGGCATATCGGTTATGTATGCTTCCGGGTGACCGGGTATCCGGTAGAAATTGCAAAACTTACAATTAGCGATACAGACATTGGTTGTATTTACATTGCGATCGATCTGCCAGGTAACTTTTCCATGAGGCACCTGTTTCTTTCTCAATTCATCAGCAAGAAACATCAGCTCCGTCAGTGGTGCATTTTCAAATAAATAAACTCCTTCTTCCCTGGTCAGGAATTCAAACCGCGCGGCTTTTTGGTATAGATCGGCTAACACCATATTGTGATCAGCAAAGGTAAAGAAGGGAAAATCATTCACTTAATTGCCGCCGGTAATTATTTATTGTATTATTACAATATCTTGTCGTACTGAATGCAGCAAATAAGACAAACTATTCGTCTATTTGCTGAACAATTATCTGTTAGATAAAAGTGCCCTTCGAAAAACCCAGGGCAAACTTTGAACGATTGTTTAATAGTAATGCGAAAGCCAGTAACACAATTCTTGTTTTGCTTTTTATTAGCGGTGCCTTTCGCTGCATCAGCGCAGGAACAATTCATAGAACCGCCGGCAAAACTCTTAACATCTTTTCGCTTCAGGCAACTTTCAGGCGGAGTTGTTTTGCTCAAAGCGCAGTTTGCCAATTACCAGGATACCCTCAATTTTATTTTAGACACGGGAAGCGGTGGTATTTCACTCGATTCCACTACGGTCGAATATTTTAAGATAACTCCGACACCGTCCGATATGACCATTCTTGGTATTGCTGGTTCCCGCAAGGTGAGTTTCGTATATAATCAAAAATTACGGTTACCAGGACTTACTGTTGATAGCCTGAATTTTCATGTTAACAATTATGATATCCTGACAGCTGTATATGGAGAAAAAATAGATGGGATCATTGGGTACTCGCTGCTAAGTCGTTATATATTTTTAATTAACTATGACAGCTCAAGAGTTTCAATTTTTACAAATGGCCGGATGAAATATCCACGTGGTGGCTGGCTATACGAACCGATCTTGCGTACATTACCCGTACAAACAGCACGAATAAAAGATGCAGTAACTACACACTCACGGTTTTTATTTGATATAGGCGCCGGTCTTTGCCTGATGCTGAACAAGGATTTTATCGAGGATAGTAATTTTCTTGATAAAAAAAGAGTGCTTTATGCCAAGGAAGCAGAAGGTGTTGGTGGAAAAATTGATATGCATATGACCGTGATCAAAGAAGTGAGAATGGGTCCTTACCGTTTTCGAAACGTGCCCGTATTTGTGTTCAACGACACTTTTAATCTTACTTCTTATCCATACCTGAGCGGCATCATTGGTAACGACCTGCTGCGGCGGTTCAACGTGATCTTAAATTACCCGAAAAAAGAATTCTATTTCATGCCCAACTCGCATTACCAGGATCGATTTGACTATGCATATTCAGGCATTGAATTATACCTTATAGATGGTCAAATTATTTTGGGTGATGTTGCTTTGGGCTCGCCGGCTGAAGCAGCCGGTCTCCAGGAAGGCGATGTACTGGTCGGCATTAACAATTTAGTGGGGCAACACATCCAACTTTTCAAAACGGCATTGCAGGCAGCGGGTGAAAAAATAAAAATGATCGTTAGCCGTGATGGGCAGCTGATGGAATTTTCATTCAAGATTAAGAGTATACTTTAAATCATTCCTCGTCAATTGACCTATTTTTGCATCCCGATAATCATCGGGATATTTTATTAGAAATTCTATATGATACAATTTGAAAAATTTGTATTGGTAAACGGCTTAAAAGTTATTGTTCACCAGGATACATCGACACCAATGTCAGTTGTCAACATCATGTATGACGTGGGAGCAAGAGATGAGGATCCCGAAAAAACCGGTTTTGCGCATTTATTTGAACATTTGATGTTTGGTGGCAGTATTAATATTCCCACTTATGATAGTCCATTGCAAATGGCGGGTGGAGAGAATAATGCATATACTTCAAATGATATAACTAATTATTATATCCAATTGCCCGCAGAGAATTTGGAAACGGCTTTTTGGCTGGAGAGTGATCGAATGCTATCGCTGGCATTTGGAGAAAAAAGTTTGGATGTGCAGCGCAAAGTTGTTTGCGAAGAATTCAAAGAGCATTATTTGAATAAACCCTATGGTGATGTGTGGCATAAGATGAGAGACCTTTCCTATAAGGTTCACCCCTACAGGTGGATGACGATCGGCAAAGAATTATCCCATATTGAAAATGCTAAACTGGAAGATGTAAAAAAATTCTTCTTTAAACATTACCGGCCCAATAATGCAATACTGGTAGTTGCCGGGAATGTAACAGTTGAAAAAGTAAAAGAACTTGCAGAAAAATGGTTTGGTGATATTCCCCCGGGAGAAAAATATACCCGCAACCTCCCCCAGGAACCGCCGCAAACCGAAGAAAGAAAATTAGAAGTAAAAGCTGATGTTCCGTTAGATGCGTTTTATAAATGCTGGCATATTTATCCCCGTATTGATAAAAGATATTATATCGCCGACCTGATCACAGAAATTCTAAGTGGTGGCGGTTCATCCCGGTTATTTCATTCCCTGGTAAAAGAAAAAAAGCTCTTCAGTGCTATTGAGTGTTATCATAGCGGGAGTATTGATGCAGGCACATTGGTAATTGAAGGCAAGCTGGTAAAAGGAATAAAAATGGAAGTTGCAGAAAATGCGGTGGAAGCGGAGCTTGAAAAAATGCGAACAGAGAAAGTAACACCGACAGAACTGCAAAAAGTAAAAAACAAAGTAGAAAGTCTGATAGCGTTTGAAGATATGAGCCTTACTAACCGGGCCAATAGTCTTGCATTCTATGAACTACTGGGTGATGCCGGCCAGATGAATCATGAATTGGAAAAGTACAATGTAATAACCACAGACGATATTTTAAATGAAAGCCGGATCATTTTCAGACCGGATAACAGTAATACACTTTATTATTACGCAAAGAACTGATATGGAATTGACGATCATAGATAGAAAGATAGCCCCGCCAATCATTGATGCCGTGAATTTTCATCTTGAGCTAAAGCCTTATGAAAAATTTATACTGGATAACGGAGTACCGGTGTATGCGATCAATGCTGGTGCGGAAGAAGTGATGAGTGTGGAAATAGTTTTTTTTGCAGGAAATAGTTTCGAGGAAAAAAATCTTGTTGCTGCTGCAACTAATTTTCTTTTACGCAACGGTACGTCAAAAAAGAAAGCTTTTGAGATCAATGAACATTTTGAATATTATGGCTCCTTTTTGAACCGTGCCTGTTATAATGAAACCTCTACGCTTACTCTTCATTGTCTTAATAAACACATTGCCGAACTTTTGCCTGTTATTGAAGAGCTGCTTACTGATTCAGTTTTCCCGGAAGAAGAGTTAGCGATCTTCAAACAAAACCAAAAACAAAGACTAAGTGTAAGCCTTAAGAAAAGTGAGTTTGTTGCAGGACGGTTGATCGATGCTTATTTATATGGTGAAAAACATCCATATGGGAAGTTCAGCACTCATGAAGAATATGATGCCTTAAACAGGGAAGACCTGCTTTCGTTTTATAATAAATATTATAAAAATGGCAATTGCGTCATATTTACAGCAGGTAAGTTGCCTGCCCGGCTTTTTGAATTACTGAATAAGCATTTTGGCAAGCTGCCGTTCGGAAATGATTCTCACAAACCTCTCTACCAGATCTCATCTACAAAAAAACCTGGTGAAAAATTCAGGATTACGAATGATGTAAATGGTGTCCAGGGATCAATTCGTATCGGACGAGCGTTTCCCAATCGTCATCATCCCGATTTTCAAAAGGCGATGGTACTAAATAATATTTTAGGCGGATATTTTGGGTCCAGGTTAATGGCAAATATTCGTGAAGACAAAGGATACACTTATGGAATTCATAGCTACATGCAGGATCACATTCAGCAGTCAGCCTGGTTGATAAGCACCGAAGCAGGAAAAGATGTTTGCGAAGCTGCAATAAAAGAAATCTATAAAGAGATGAAGCGGTTACAGGACGAGCCTATCGGTGATGAAGAAATGCAGTTAGTTAGGAATTATATGATGGGAACCATTCTCGGTGATCTTGATGGCCCGTTCCATATCATTGCAAGATGGAAAAATTATATTTTGAACGGGCTGGATGGCAACTATTTTTACAGCGCTATAAATACGATCCGAACGGTTTCGCCTGAAGAAATACAATTACTGGCAAAGAAATATTTAAACCCTGAGGAGTTTTATGAACTTGTTGTCGTGTAGATAATATATGAAATTCAGCAAATGAGTTTTCTTGTCCGCATTTTGGTTATTGCTGCCGTTACATTCGGGCTTGCCCATATCCTGAATGGCCTTCATGTTGATGATTTTTGGACAGCCTTGGTTTTTGCCGTGGTTCTTGCACTTTTAAATGTGTTTATCAAACCATTTTTAATATTATTCACACTGCCTGTTACTTTTCTTACACTCGGACTTTTTCTTTTTGTTATAAATGCGCTTGTTGTTCTAATGGCCAGCAAATTTGTCGATGGGTTTAGTATTGATAATTTCTGGTGGGCACTATTGTTCAGTATTATTTTATCAATCATAAGTTCTGCAATTGATAAAAAGGAAAAAGAAGACCGGCGGGCTGTTAAATAAACTTATTCGATCTTCATATTAAATCTCCTGGCCTGTTCCCTAATGATCTTTTCCACTTCCGATTCTAATGTTTGTGTATTATTGTTGTTTTTGGACTTGCGTTGTTTTTCTTCATTGATATAAACCTCTCTTTTCTTATTTATATCCTGGATCTCTTTCTGAATAATTGTTCGTTCATTACCCTTTTGGTTTATGATAGCTTCCAGTTGTGCTTTGTTTTTATTACGTAAGCTATCGGGCAATGTTTTGAAGTCGACTTTATCCAGGATCTTTTTGTCTTCATCTTTTGCATCGATAAGATCCCATCCCGCATTGTAATAGGTAGCTTTTTGACTTTTGGCCGCAATTCTATTTACACCAACATATGTATTAATACCTGTATTGTTAGCATCTGCCGTGGCTTGCATGGCTTGCTTTTGTCTGCCGGTTTCACCATAATAAATATATGTACCGTTCAATTTATTATTTAACGTTATTAAGACACTGTCATAAGGTGTTGGTATGTCTTCAGGTTTTGCATCAGAATTTATGTTCGTAAAACTTCCATTGCCACATTCGCCTAACAGGTTCCAATGTTCCCTTATTCCCTGTAAACGATCACCGCAATAAATGGTGTTTACAATTACACCTTTCTTTTTTGCTTCATTGCAGGCAATGGTATATGAGATATTGCCTTGAAGAAAATCTTCATTCCCCGAAATAAAAATCACTTTGTAATTAGACGATGCCGTATCCCAGTGTAATTCATTTAATGAAGTATGAATTACCTGCCCGCAATACTCCTGGCCTCCATTGGTAGTAAGCGCAAACAGGTCCTGTGAAAGTTTATCAAGGTCAGAAGTGAATGGTGAAATTTGCTTTACATAACCTTTGCCCTGGTCGTTATTGTCCCTTCCATACTCATACAGCGCTATTTCAATTTGAGGCGTTGTACCATAGCATTTTGATTTTCCCATCACATTTACCATCGTCCATAGTTGGGCTTTTGCCTGTTCAATTAACCCGTCCATGCTATTACTCACATCAAGCAATATAGCGGCTTGTATTTTGGGGTTATTAGTTTTTGTTTGTTTCTGTATGGGTGCGATCGGATTGTCATGATCGTTTGAGACCGGGTGAGTAAAAATCGTAAACGCTGAAAAAATTACAACGGCAGGTTTAAAAAGCAGGTTCATGGCAAAAAAGTTTTCTTTAAGATGCAGCCATTTTTTTATTACATAAGATCTCTTCTTTCTTTTGTAAGTGTTTTAACAATTTAAATTCCTTACGCCTTTATTTTATAGGTTTGCAGCATGACTTTCGATCGCAGGGATCTATCCAACGTACAGCTTATAAACTTTTATCGTTCATTGCTTTGGCCAAGGATGATCGAAGAAAAAATGCTGGTATTGCTCAGGCAGGGGAAAATCTCAAAATGGTTCAGCGGCATCGGGCAGGAGGCAATTGCAGTGGGCGCCACGCTTGCGCTACAACAAGACGAATGGATCATGCCGCTGCATCGCAACCTGGGTGTATTTACTACCCGCAACATGCCGTTGCATAAATTATTTATGCAATGGCAGGGTGCAAAAGAAGGGTACAGTAAAGGAAGAGAAAGAAGTTTTCATTTTGGAAATAAGGAACATCATATCTGTGGAATGATATCGCATCTTGGTCCGCAGTTAGCCATTGCGGACGGTGTCGCATTAGCATACAAGCTTAAAAAAGAAAATAAACTTTCGCTGGCCTTTACCGGGGAAGGCGGAACGAGCGAAGGAGATTTTCATGAAGCATTGAACGTGGCAGCAGTTTGGGATTTGCCCGTAATTTTTATTATTGAAAATAATGGCTATGGCTTAAGTACACCCGTTACTGAACAATATCGTTGCATTAGTCTTGTCGATAAAGCAAAAGGTTATGGAATGGAAGGTGTGATGATCGATGGCAATAATTTACTTTCTGTTTATGATACATTAAAGGGAGTAAGAGAATATTGTATCAAAAATCAAAAACCCTATTTAATTGAATGCATGACATTCCGCATGCGTGGACACGAGGAAGCCAGCGGTACTAAATATGTTCCACCGGAATTATTTAAAATATGGGAATTGAAAGATCCGGTAAAAAACTATGAAGAGTATATAAAGTCCATAGATATAATTAGTGAAGAAGGTATTCAACAGATCAGAAATGAATTTAAGGAGAAGATAGAAGATGAACTCGCAATTGGTTTTAGTACAAATGTTGTCGTGCCCGATACAGAAGAAGAATTGGAAGACGTGTATGCCGTGAAACGTCAAACCACAACGGTGACAATCGTTGATAATTCAAAAGTCACTCATCACTCATCACTCACCACTCACGACTTGCGTTTGATCGATGCAATAAGTGAAGGATTGAAACAAAGCATGCAACTCCATCCCAACCTGGTATTGATGGGGCAGGACATTGCCGAATACGGTGGAGCATTCAAAATAACTGAAGGTTTTGTAAAAGAATTTGGTAAAGAAAGAGTGAGAAATACTCCTTTATGCGAAAGTGCAATTGTTGGTGCGGCACTTGGTTTATCATTGGAAGGATATAAAAGTGTAATGGAAATGCAGTTTGCAGACTTTGTAACAGTTGGTTTTAATCAAATAGTAAATAACCTGGCAAAGATCAATTACCGCTGGGGACAAAATGCGGATGTTGTAATTCGCATGCCTACAGGTGGCGGAGTCGGCGCTGGTCCATTTCATAGTCAAAGCAATGAAGCATGGTTTACAAAAGTGCCGGGTTTAAAAGTTGTTTACCCTTCTACACCAATTGATGCAAAAGGCTTATTAATCGCTGCCATCAATGATCCGAATCCTGTGATGTATTTTGAGCATAAAGCACTTTATCGTTCAGTAAGTGGCGCCGTACCTGAAGGTTATTATGAAATTGAAATTGGCAAAGCAAGGCATGTAAGAGAAGGGGATGAGGTTTCTATCATCACCTATGGAGCCGGGGTACACTGGGCAGAAGATTTTGCAGCTGAGCATCCTGAAATTTCAATTGATATTTTAGATCTAAGAACATTAGCTCCGCTTGATTATTTAGCAATTCGTGAAGCAGTGCAAAGAACCGGGAGAGTTTTGATATTACATGAAGACACATTGATCGGTGGCATTGGTGGTGAGATCGCTGCATGGATCGCTGAAAACTGTTTTGCAATACTCGACGCACCTGTGATGCGTTGCGCTTCTTTGGATACTCCTGTCCCCTTCAATATTGAATTAGAAAAAAATTTTATGGCAATGAGCCGTGTTCATGAGTCAGTGAAAAAACTTGTTGAATATTGACAAAAGATGGGTTGTGGAAAATACTATCAGTCCATGATAAACCACCTTTTTT
>CBFGXP010000149.1:0-9894 GCA_965652775.1 uncultured bacterium | reverse complement strand
TCGCACTGGTTGTAACATGTATATGTTCTCTGGTGTTGGGGCATCAAGCAATAACTAAAGCTTATCAAATAAAAAAGCTGCGGAGACCTGCGGCTTTTTTATTCTAATAGTAAATCATTAATGCAATGAACATGCTATTGATTTAATTGAATTGTGTTCACAAAGTTTCGGTGTTGTGTTTTGATGGCTTTGGTTAACATAGTTTAATCATTTGTCTCTAAGTGTCCTTGTAGTTAGTCCTTTTAAATCCGTTCAAATGAAAACAACTATACATTTTATTCCTTATAAACCACCATTTAAATTTGTTCGAACCTGTTTTATCCAGTTATTCGTACTTTCTCAATTGATTTTTCCCATTTCATCTTCTTCACAGTGTACGAATTATACCGTTAACTGGGATTATCTTGATTTCTTTCATAATTCAGCAACATGGTATAATACAACAAGTCCATCGACCGGGCAACCTTTTGTGACCAATACGATGAAACAAACCCAAAACTATGCGATGGGACCCACAAATAGTTTGGCTATTGCGTCTACAATACCGGTTGGTAGTTCTGGATCATTTTGGGGAGAGGTTAATGATCATACCGGGGAAATTGGTGGATATGGAGGCGGTGCTGATGTAAAATATATATTAACAAGTTCGACGTCAATTACTCTTACGCTAACTTTTTTGAATGAAGTTCAAAATCTAAAATTTTCTCTTTATGATATTGACCAGAAAATGAGGACAACAATAACAGCTGCTAACGCTTCATCAACGGCCCTGAATGTTACGCTCACAAAACCTGCAGGAATTTCTTCAGCAATACAATTAAATAGTGATCCAAGTGCAACAACTTTGACTGGAACATCTGTAATTGCAGATTTACCACTAGGGGGTGGTTCCGGAACTGACTATCCTTCTACCGGTAATCTCGGTACTATTAATATTGATATTACAGGACCAGTGAAAACAGTTAGTATAAATTTTATCAACAGTGCCGGGACAAGAGACGTCTGGCTGTCTGATATTACCGCCTGCTCTCCTAATCCCGGTTTTCCATCAAATTATTATTCCTCTTATACCGAGCCTTTTACAGGACAACCAGCTTATTTCCTCGCTAATCCCGATTATAACCTGAACGTATACATGGTAGATCCGGTGAATAGAACTGCTGATCTATTGTTTACTGATCCTGGAATTGGAGGTAACGCATTGAACTCTCTTGCATATGACCCAATAAACAAATATGTCTATTATGTAATGAATGGTGCAGGCGCAAGCGCCGGGAACCGGGCCATAAAAAGATATGATTTAAATACAAATACTATCACTACGGTCGTCCCCGATATAAATACACTTGGCATACCCACATTTACACAAGGAATTGAAGCGGCCTCAGCGTCTTTTTACAATGGATGCTTATACCTGGGTGTAGAAGGTACTAACCCCAGCAATTTCGCTACAAATACCGAATCCACTATATGGCGCATTGATCTGGATGGATCAGGAAATGCAATAAGAGCATCGCAGGTCTTTGGTGTTCCAAGTGATAACGGTGGTGGCCAACCCAGCCATGATTGGGGAGATTTTATTATAAAGGACGGAACTATAATCACGCATGCATCAAATCTTATTTCACCCTCTTACCAAAGTTCATGGATACATTTCAACATGACCACAAGTAGTGCAACTAATACCTATACGGGGTATGCTGATACTTCAGGGCAACTAGGTCAAATTTATAATGGCACAATATATAGAGTAGATAATCAAATAGCCTTATATAACAATAATGGTACTACGGGTGCTGCAAATACGATATCGGTTACGTCTTGCTCACCTGCCTGGAATAACAGACCGGCGAATGATGCCTCTGATCCATTCAGACCAGCACTGGATTTTGGAGATGCCCCTGCTTCTTACGATCCTGTTGCTTTGTCTCCCGCAGCAAATCAAAAAGCATGTAATAATTCAACACTAAGATTGGGTTCAACGTGGGATCGTGAATGGGCTTTAGGAAGTTCGTCAAATGCATCAGGTGATGGTACCGATGAAGATGGAGTTTCCACCGTTACAATAATGGTATCAGATGGCATTCCTTATAATCATGTTCAGGAAGTAACAGTGCTAAATAATACCGGGGCTCCGGCTTATTTGGCTGGCTGGCTTGATTACAATGCAAATGGCCTGTTTGATGCTTCGGAAGGTGTAGTTGTTACAGTGCCATCTAGTGCTTCACCTCAAACAATTACTCTTGGATGGACAGACATTACGGTGGCACTTGGAACACCAAATACATTTCTACGTGTGAGGCTCTATTCGGGCCCGCTTACCACCAGCAATGCAACTGGCTGGCTTAGCGATGGCGAAACAGAGGATTATCCGGTACTTTCTCAGTCTTATCCACTTGCCATTCAACTATTGCATTTTGATGCAACAATTACAAAAGATAAAAATGTTTTACTGAATTGGAGAGCTAGCTCCGATAATGATGGTCTTGGATTCGAGGTGGAAAGAAGTAAGGATCAGAATAAGTGGGAAAATATCGGATGGGTGAAAGTAAATCCATCTGGCTTTACAGCTGATTATAGTCTATTAGATCAGCAGCCATTGCAGGGAAAATCTTATTACCGGTTGAAACCGGTTGAAAAATCAGGCTCTTCAAGATACAGTAATACAAGAATCGTACAAATAGATCAATTGATCACAAACCTTAAGCTGTATCCTAACCCTGCAAAAAATATTGTTCTTGTTACCTTCGCCTCTTACGAAAGCCAAACAGCAACCTTACAATTAAGATCACTTTCCGGACAGGTGATGATCAAAAAAGCAATATTACTTGCAAAAAATGAAAACAGGATACCCATTGAACTAACAGGCATGGCCCATGGGTTATACACCGTGGAACTGATAACCACAGCAAAAACATATATTAATAAAATCGTCGTGAGCAACTGATAACAGACACCTTTCAAAATAATTCAAAACAGGCCGGTAAAAATTACCGGCCTGTTTTGAAAATCTTTTATTGTTTAGGTGGCTCCTTCTTTTGCTGTGCGCCGTTAAATCGGTTAAAGTTATAGCTTAAGCTGATCAGAAAAAACCTGGGAACCACATTTGCACGTATATCTTCATAATAGTTTTCACCAATGATCCTGTTGATTCCTTTATTCTGTTGCAGGATATCATAGACTGTGAATTTGATTTCGGCGGTGCTTGTTTTAAAAAATTTTTTCGCAAGAGAAATATTCCATAGAAATACGTCCTGGTTATATCCTTCCGTGCGGCCAGAACTGATGTAATAATCGACATCAGTCAGGAAATAAAAACGGCTGTCGGTCCTGTAAGTGAAATCAGCTGAATAGGCCTGGCTAAAATATTTTGTATTACTACTTTCATCAAGATTATACGAGGCAGTATTATAAGTAACAGCGCTACTGATAGCCAGGTCAAAATTGTCTTTTCCATAATTGATACCAACTGATTGATTTACCTGGAAAAGATTTGTAAAATTCTTTTTCTTAAACAAAAGATTTGCATCCCTGCTTAAGTACATCATATTTGTCAGGATTATATTGATTCCTTTCAGGTTTTTAACAGGAAGATTCAGCGATGCCATCCCGGAACCGTTAAATGATCCATCCATGTTTTCCGGCTTATAAATTATAGTAACTGCTCCGATTGAATCAATGCTGTTAACGATCTTATTACGTGTATAATTAACAGTAAGGCTGGTAGAAAAAAATCGTTGCGAGTTTGGTGCAAATGAATTGTAATTGATATTCATGTTATTTACAAACTCCTGCTTCAAAGATGGATTTCCTGTTTTTATTAACAATGGATTACTGACATCCGGTACGTCCTGCAACTGCGATACGGTTGGTTGATTACTACGACCCCTATAATAGATCCGAATATTTTTCCAACGAGTAATTGCATAACTGAAATTAGCAGTTGAGAAAAGATTCGTAAATCGCTGACGAATTGTAGTGTCTTTTCCGGTTAAAGGATTGATACTCCTGTTTTCCTGCTCGCTGACCTGGTAACCCAATCCCAACTGATAGCTGATTTTCTTTATTTGATGCCGAAAATTAAATCCCGTACGGCTTGATACGTTTTTATATTCAAAATGATTGGACAGTTGTGAATTAAGTGAATCATACTTACCTGAACTTCCATTAAAATCATAGGTCCTCTTATCAGAAATATTCTTATTTCCGGAATAAGCATAATTCACTTCGAATAATTTGTTGCGGCCTATTGGTTCTGTATATGAGGCGCTCAGAATGTTACTCCTGGATTCATTTTCCTGGACTCCTTCCTGGTTTAGATTAATAGCAGAATCCAAATAACCATAGCTGTTATATGTTGTAACAGGTGACCTGTTGGTATTATTTGATTCGTTATTACTCTTATTATTCCTCCATCCTAACGTAAACGTTCTGCCCACTTTTTTAAATTTTCTCCTATACAATAACTCGCCTGAATAGTTTAATCCATCTCTTACATCATGTTTGGCAGACCTGGTCTTCACCGCAAGGTATTTAGTAGTAGCATCAGAAAATGTTACACTTGAATCGATCGTTGCCACCTCAAGATCCTGTTTACCAAAATTTGCGGTATATAAGACCGAGTTAAAGGAGTCGATCGCATATTCCCAACGTGCATTTATCCGGTGTGTTCTATTATTGTTAATTATATTACTTGCGGAGTTTACCTCGGACGCAGAATCTCCGGGAAAACTATTTCTTCTGAATTTTCTTTGCTCAAGAATATTCGAATTGTCAGCATAAAAATAACTCCCCCTGAAATCAATCTTAGGTCCCCATGAATCATTAAAATTTATTCCTGTAGAAAGCGGCTTGCTGATACCACCCGATGAATTACCAGCTGCATTGATCATTCCAGACCCGGTTGCACCTCCATTAGAAAATTGAGATGCACCGTCTGAAGAAAAATCAGAAAAATTATAACTAACCTTATTTGTATTATTGGCCGAACCAACTAACGAGATCCGCTGGTTTCCTCTGAAATGATTAAATGAGAAATTCCCTTCGTAACGGGATTTGCTGCCGACCCCGGCGGTTGCTCTTCCAAAATCACCTTTTCTTTTATCCTTCTTCAATTTAATATTGATTGACTTTGTTCTGCTACCGTCATCGATCTTGGTAAATCTTGCCTGCTCACTCATATCATCAAACACCTGAATTTGGTCGACCATATCAGCCGTAAGATTTTTTGTTGCAAGTTTAGGGTCGTTACCAAAAAATTCCTTTCCGTCAACATACACTTTCTGCACCTGTTCACCCATCGCTTTGATAGTTCCATCTTTTTGTACCTGCACACCGGGAATTTTTTTCAAAACGTCTTCGACGGTGGCATCCGGCTTTGAATTAAAAGCATTTGCCTTAAAAGAAATGGTGTCACCGTTCATCTTAACGGGGCTAACATCAGTTACGACCACTCCTGTAAGTGTTTTATACTCATGCTCAAGTTTTATTACCCCAAGATCAACAACTGGTTTTGTTGCCGTGATAGAAAAGGATTTCTTATACTCCACGTATCCCGAAAAAGAGACAAATAAATAATAATCACCAACAGAAAGATTTTTTATTTCAAATAAACCCTTTGTGTCAGAAATTGTATAGCTAACCAATAATGAATCCTTCTTTTGCAAAATGGAAATAGTTGCATTGTTGAGAGATTGGTTCGTAGTATCAGCAAGTTTGCCTTTTATTGATCCTGTTTGAGCTATTAAAATAAAAGGAAATAAGCCTGTAAGAATTAATAGGGACAGGTTCTTCATGGAATGGATTTATAGGGATAAAGATAACTCCTGTATTGTCTACTTGCTATCGTATTATTAACAGGAAATCAGTGATATAAAAACGAGTTAAGACGATTTTTATTTGAAAAATATTCCGTCTTTATTAATACCCGTGAAATGATTACTTATGCGAATGGGCTTGATGAAATAGGATAATAGGAAATATACCGGGTATTAAAAGAAGATATACGGTGAAGAAATACTTAATATGGTCTATTTGAAAATGGCATCATCAACCCCTTTATTGATCAGATATTCGGAGTAAGTGATCTCAACTTTCCCTTTTTTATTCTTCATACTATCCACCGGCGTTTTTTCTCCACCACTATCATAATCGAATGTTACACCCTTTGGAAGCTTATAATCTTTTGTATTGAAGGAAAAACTTACTTTATCCGGAAGACCGAATGAAGCGTATCTGCCATAGCTCATTTCAAGTTCGTAAGTACCATTATCCCTGGTTGTGTTTTTTGCTTTTTTTATCAATTCGGTTTTTTCATCGATATAAAGTGTAGATAAAACAATGTCTGAGTTCTCATCAGTGGGTAGCAGCTTTAAAATTCGCAGACCCGTGTTTGCCTCCTTCCCCGCATCGACAATTTCATAATTCCCGCCGGCAGAAAGGAATTTTGCAAGATTGATATTCACTGATCCCTTTGGTATAAATGAAATCCCTTCTTCATTTACAATCTTCATTTTATCAGGCTTTTTAAAATACACTTTAACGGAAGCGACCGGCGCTTTTATGAAGACAACATTTGTTTTCAGCTTTCCTTTAGCTGTGTAATCATTTACCTTTTCAAGTTTTGCTTTTATTTTATTTATTAATTCTACCGGGGTTTGGGCAAAAAGCTGATTTCCCAATAACCAGACAGAAATTATGAAAAGGATTTTTTTCATTTCAACTTAAAATATTTTTTCTTTTAAAGTACCAAAAAGCAATTCCCAAAAAAACAGCAGTGTAACCAATTAGAATTACAGCGCTTTTAATTATTGCAGAAAAATTTTCTATAGACCCTTTTTCGGTCACCCCTTCATTTCCCTTCACATAAAAAAATCCTTTCCATCCAAGCATGTGTGTTGTAAACAGATAGGGTTTAACCGATTCATCATAAAGCGGGATCTGTAATTGGGTAAGTATTGTAAAAACAATAATAACACAAACTGTGACTACGATGGGCCCAATAGAATTATCGGAAAAAACGGAAAGCATAAAAGCCAGCGCTGCTACACATATAAGGCCAATAGCTGCGAAGCAAAAAGCAAGTGCATACCGCCATAATACATCGTCAGCCTCTATAACATTGAACTGAAGTTCTCTTGGAACCCCGAGCCAGTTAACTCCAAAA
Organism: uncultured bacterium; assembly: GCA_965652775.1. Classification (GTDB taxonomy): domain Bacteria; phylum Bacteroidota; class Bacteroidia; order Chitinophagales; family Chitinophagaceae; genus VBAS01. The sequence continues at coordinate 2,729 of CBFGXP010000149.1, read as the reverse complement.
AGGGCGATGCTTAAAAATAAGGCCAGCACAGCGACCCAAATAAGTAACAATAATGTATAAAAAGCAGACGCGGTAAACTTAACAAGTAGCAACTTTTCCCTGCTTACAGGTTTTGAAACAAGTAATCTAAGTGTTCCCATATTTGCTTCCCCTGCTATTGCATCGCCTGCCACCAGTGCTACAAGTATAGGTACATGAATGAGTAAGAGATTTAGTATTATGAAACATACCAAATATCCATTCAAAATATCTTTAGAAGGTATATCTTCAAAACTGTCACCCATACCGCTAAGCATCAGGCCTACATATTCATCACCCCCGAATTTTAAGGCAATTTGAATAAGAATGATAATTAATGCAATAACAGAAAATGCAATATAGGTTCGTGGTCGTTTAAATATCTTAAAGATCTCTATTTTTAGTAATGCTATCATATCAGGCAGCGGTAATTGATAAAAAATAATCTTCGAGTGAATTTTTCTTTCGAACAGAATAGATCTGCTGTTTCATTGCTGTCAGTTCCTGAATCAGTAGCGGTATTTGATCTCTTTTTAATTGTATCGTCAAAATATTTCCATTAACAGCGACTATGTTAGACGCCCACGGGGTTTGCCTTAAATGTGTTTCAAGCTCCGCTGCAGAATTGGTTTCAATTTCTATCCTGGATTGTTCGGGGTTCAATAATTCCTTGATATTCCCTTCAGCAATTTTTTTGCCTTTATGAATAATGAGTAATGAATCGGCCACTTGTTCTATTTCACTAAGCAAATGGGAAGAAATAAATACTGTTTTACCAAGTTCTTTACTAAGATGATTAATAAGATGGCGGATATCTGCTATGCCCTGCGGATCCAATCCATTCATGGGCTCATCTAATATTATCAGGTCAGGATCATGAACAAGCGAAACGGCAATTCCCAACCTCTGTTTCATCCCCTGTGAATAGGTTTTAATTTTGCTGTCCGCTCTTTCTGAAAGCCCAACCCTTTCCAGCTTTTCCATCAATTGCCTGCGATTTAGCCTTAAGCCGCTCATCGTTGCAAACAGGTTTAAATTTTCTATTGCTGTCAGGTATTTATATAGATCAGGTTTTTCTATGATAGCACCTGTCCTTTGCAATATTTCTTTTCTATGTGTCAAAAGACTTAGGCCAAAAATTTTTATTTCACCTTTAGAAGGTCTGATCAAGCTTAATAACATTCTTATAGTAGTAGATTTTCCTGCGCCATTTTGCCCGAGAAAACCATAAACTTCCTTTTCATTAACAGTAAAAGTCAGGTCCTCAACTGCGGTTATTTCGTTAAATGACTTCGTTAATCCACAAACATCTATGATTGAAGACATATAAGTAATAGTACTAAATTCAAAATTAATCGTCAAAAATCTTTATTGAGAATGAATATCTTGAAAATATCCTTAAATAAATTGCTGCGAAAAACTTGCATGATCTAAATGCGCATATTACGTTTACAGTGTCGTATAACAATCAAAATATCCAGGGAAAAACTACGATAAGCATTCCGTACTGATACCCCTAACATATTCGCGGTAATAGTACGGCGGGTTCAGAAAAAAATAATCCGTTTACAACAATCCCTAAGAAATGAAAAAAATTAGTATCCTGCTTTTAATGACTTTTTCGGTAGCAACTCAGACCCTCAACGCACAATTAGATCTTCCCTATATAACCAATTTTAGTGCGTACTCTACTACTTCATCTAACCGGCTTACCTGGGTAATTGCAAACAACAAGATTGTAAATACATTCGAAGTGGAACGAAGCACTGATGGAAAAGACTTCAAGGTTATCGCAGTTTTGATGGCGACTGAAAAGTTCGACACAGAAAGTTATAGTTATACTGATACAGCCACTGGCCCGGATATAATAACATATCGGCTTAGAATAGTGAGCAAAAACCGCTACAATTTTTTATCAAAGGTTCTTTTAGTCCGGCCAAAATTGACGCTTGTTAACAATATCAGGCTTATGGGAAATCCTGTAACGGATAAACTTTTTGTCAGCTACAGTTCTACAAATGTCCAGGAATCAGATATTAAAATTTATAGCCTGACAGGAAAAATATTATTAAATCAAAAAATAAGCACCTTTAAAGGCAATAATCTCTTAACGATCCCATTAAGTGCAGGCTTTGCTCCTGGCATGTATGTGCTTGAAATAAATAATGACATAGTAAGCCAAAAAGCAAAATTTGTAAAAATGTAAAAGGGTTTTTTATAGCATATTATTAGCCATCGGCTAAAGAAGTCAGGTCCTTATTTTAAGGGCCTATTTTTTTTATACATGGTCACAGCGATTAAGAGCAGCTTTCATTGCGGAATTATAAAACTCTACTCTCCTGAAAGTAAAAATAAGTTTTGCATCTTCGGTGAGTTCCTTAAATGATTTAGTTAATTCCCTAACATCAAGAATAGAAAACACCCTGGTATTAGTACGAAATTTAAAATTAATTTTAAAAATTCTTTATTGGAAATGAAGCTCTTGAAAACGGAATGAAAAAAATTCTATAGAAAAACTTGCATTAACTAAATGGACATATTACGTTTGTGATGTCGTAGATCAATCACAATATCCAAGGAAAAATTACGATAAGCGATCCGTACTGATACCCCACTCTAAAGAAAATTTCCCGGTAACATTACGGCTGCTTCAAAAGATAGAAATAACAATCCGTCATAATTCAACCCTAAGAAATGAAAAAGATTTTTAC
>CBFGXP010000148.1:0-9963 GCA_965652775.1 uncultured bacterium | reverse complement strand
GGAATTGATGAATCCAAACTCCTGCAAAGGGTTTAGTAAACTCAAGTTATTTTTTTTAATCAGTTAAATATTTGTGGAAAGAAAAGGTAATTGAGCGCAGAATTATTTCAACTTCTTTTTGCCCTTGCCTTATTTTTGCTCCGCTAAAGTTGAGGGCTCCAAGTTTGCTCAATAGAGATTATGAAATGGAACGGAGCGTCGCAACAAAAGTTTAATAGTAGCATTTAAGCTAACACAAAAAATAATTTATCATTTAAAATACTTTTTCTAAAGTGGGGAAACTAAAAGCCCCTTTTAGGGAGTTTGGGGGTTATTATGATTGATGTAATACTTGGTTTGCAGTGGGGTGATGAAGGAAAAGGAAAGATCGTTGATTTTTTTGCTTCGGGTTATGATGTAATTGCCAGGTTCCAGGGCGGACCAAATGCAGGACATACTTTATATGTTGGAGATAAAAAAGTCGTACTGCACCAAATACCATCCGGCGTTTTCCACCCGAATACTATCAATTTAATTGGAAATGGCGTAGTGCTTGACCCCGTTACGTTGAAAAAGGAATGTGATATCGTATCATCATTTGGAATTGATCTTAAAAAAAATCTTTTTGTTTCAGAAAGAACCCACCTTATCCTTCCTACACACCGTGCTTTGGATAAGGCGTCCGAAATTTCAAAAGGCCTTGATAAAATTGGCTCGACGCTAAAAGGCATAGGTCCAACTTATATGGATAAAACTGGCCGGAATGGATTAAGGGTGGGGGACCTGATCCGTGGTGATTTTAAAGCCGCTTATGATAAATTATATAATAAACATCGCCAGCTACTTGATAGTTATTCTTTTGATGAAGATATTTCTGCATGGGAAAAAGAGTTTTTTGAAGGGGTGGAATTCTTAAAAGGCCTGAACATTGTTTCCGGTGAATATTTTATTAATGATCATTTGTCAGCAGGAAAAAGAATTTTGGCTGAAGGCGCCCAGGGAAGCATGCTTGATATTGATTTTGGCACCTTTCCTTTCGTTACCTCATCAAATACAATCACGGCAGGTGTTTGCAGTGGACTTGGTGTGGCCCCTCAAAAGATAAAAGATGTGCTGGGAGTTACAAAAGCTTATTGTACAAGAGTGGGGGGCGGCCCCTTCCCAACGGAGCTTGAAGATTCGATTGGCGACGATTTGCGAAAGATTGGAAAAGAGTTTGGTGCTACCACGGGAAGGCCACGTCGTTGCGGCTGGATCGATCTTGTCGCGTTGAAATTTGCCTGTATGATAAACGGGGTTACAAAAATTGTCATGACAAAAGCTGATGTTCTTGATTCGTTTGATGAATTGCAAGTTTGCACAGCGTATACTGCAGATGGAAATAACACGGAGGAAGTTCCCTATCAGATGACGGGAATCAACCTGAAACCTGTGTACAAAAATTTTAAAGGCTGGAAAATGGATTCTTCTGTTCTGAAAGTTGAAAAAGAATTACCGGCCGCCATGCAGCAATATGTGGCGTTTATTAATCAATACCTGGGAGTAAAGGTGAATTATATTTCCAACGGACCGGGCAGAGACCAGATAGTTTCACTATCTTGAAAAAGAACTGCAAAAAATAATTGCAAAAATTTGGAAGTCTTAAAACTTCGCTGAAATTTTACATTGATTAATTTTATTGGAGTATGACAATGAAATCTGACAAAGGAAAAAAAACCGGCGACAATAATCATAAGCCATCTTCCGGTAACGGTGATAAAAAAGCCGCATCCAAACCTAAGAAACATGAAGAAGAAGAAGATGATGATGATATGGATGAAACTGAAGAGATGGATGTGAAAGCTGTAAAAAAAGGAGCCAGGCCTGCCGCTGCTAAAAAATCAAGTGATGACGATGATGATGACGATGCCGGCGAGGACGAACCGGATGATTGGGAAAAACCTGAAGAAGAAGAGGAATGGGATCCTGACTTTGATGAATTCGATATTCCCACTTCAAAGAATAAAAAAACTGCTGGCGGTGGTGGAAAAAAAGGTAAAGAAGAAGATGAAGATTTTAAAGTTGATGATGAGTTTAAGGAAATGGGGCTTTACAACGACAGTTATGATGATGATGAGGAAGATGATTACTAAAGATTTTTTATTTCCCGTTTTTATATTTTGAGCGCAACCAATACTAACTGCATTTTTGCTGTATCAGATCTTGAAAGTGCAAAGAAAAAAATGCTGAACTGGGCCAACCGGTTTAGCATTTTTTGTTTTTTGGATAATCACCAGTATCAAACGAATTATCACTCTGTTGAATGCTTACTGGCCGTTGGTGGCAAAAGCATTTTTACTGCAAATGCTGGTCATGCGTTGAATGATCTGCAGGGATTTCTTGACGAAAAACCGCGAAAACTATTTGGTCATTTATGCTATCAACTGAAAAATGAAATTGAATCCCTCACGTCGCTACACAAAGACAAGATCGGGTTTCCGGATATTTTTTTCTTTGAACCTGAGATGATCATTAAGCTTTCTGAGAAAGAATCCGATAGCTATCGGATGGAAATTGAAAGCGCCGATGATGCAACAAAAATTTTTGAAGCGATTATGAGGAGCGATGATGAAAGTTCATTGCAAAATAAATCATTGAATATTCAGCAACGGGTTTCTAGAAAAGAATACATTGAAACAATTGAGCAGCTTAAAAAACATATTCTTCGCGGCGATTGTTACGAAATAAATTATTGCATGGAGTTCTTTGCCGAAGATGCTGTTGTTGATCCTTTATCAGTTTATAGAAAGCTCAGCAGATCTTCTCCAAATCCTTTTTCTGCCCTGTATAAACTTGAAGACAAATGGCTGATCTGTGCAAGCCCCGAACGTTTTTTAAAAAAGACAGCGTCGACTATTTTGTCACAACCAATTAAAGGAACATCGTCAAGATTCTTAAAAGATGATAAGAAGGATAAGAAAAGCAAAGATGCACTTTATGCCAGTGAAAAGGATCGCTCAGAAAATGTGATGGTTGTCGATCTGGTTCGCAATGATCTTGCACGGGTTTGTAAAGAAGGAACAGTGAAAGTGGATGAGCTGTTTGGCATTTATTCTTTCCCGCAGGTGCACCAGATGATCTCAACTGTAAGTGGAGATTTGAAAGATGATATTTCATTCACAGCGATCATCAAAGCAACATTCCCGATGGGTTCGATGACCGGTGCACCAAAAAGAAGAGTGATGGAACTGATCGACCAATATGAAAGAACGGGGAGAGGAATTTTTTCCGGGGCAGTTGGTTATATCACAACTGAAGGTGATTTTGATTTTAATGTCGTAATAAGAAGTATCATGTATAATTCTTCTGAAAAATATCTTTCATTTATGGCGGGCTCGGGCATTACCTTTTACAGTGATGCGGAAAAAGAGTATGAAGAATGTTTGTTGAAGGCGGAAGCGATGAGGGGAGTGGTAACAAAATAGAATTCATCGCCTGCCCGGAGTCGGGGTAACAAAATGTTTTTACCGCTCTTATAATGTTAGCGTATCGTACTGGTTCATATGGGTTTCTGATAAATTTTAAGATGTAATAATATATAGCCTCCAATAACCATATCGTAGTTTCACACGCACTTCTTCTTTTCCTTGAAAATTTCTATTTTGTATAATTTAACCAAAAGGATAATGCTGGTTTGTTTTTTTATTAAAGCTGCTTCATTCAACAACAAGGAGTTCAAAAAAATTCTTTTGTTCCAGGCAGCCATGTTTTTATTTTTCTTTCTTTCGGGGCAGGTTTCCGTTATGAAAATAGTGGGTAAAAATGCGGAAGGGTATAAACCGGGTACCGGGATTTTTTATTCCTTTGATATACCGGTAAACCCGGCGGAAAATAATAGTATAAGCTTCGAGTTATTTGATTTCGGAAATTTTAATGTCAAAAACAATTCCGGGAAGGAGCCGACAGCTTACTTATCTGTTAAGGCCGGTTTCCGGCATATTTTCAGCGATGAAGGTAAAACCGGATTTTTTATAGAGCCACAGGCAGGCTATTGCTGGACAACTGCAGATAAATCTTATTCAAAAGTTCAGGGAGGGCTTGCTTTGGCTATAGTTACCGGTTATTCACGGGAAGTTGGTTTTAGTGGACACAGTCTTCTTTTCGGATTCAAGTATGAAACGGATCTACCCGGCAGCAACAAACAAATTAATACCATTGGTCTTCGATTTGCTTTCAATTACAGTTTTAAAGGAAACTGAGATTTTATATCGTAACGTTTCACTAATGTAATATCGTTAATTTAAAAATGAACGTTGCTGAGGCGATGAGAGAGGCGATAGATAAAGTTATAAATTTGTAAAAAACATAGTTTGAAAGAATTCTACTTACAATTAGTTCCAATCATTTTTATTATTATAGTAGGTTTTAAAGTATACTATATATATCAAATTGCGAAGCGAGGTCAACATCTTTCCTCCATGTTTGGATATCTTTTAATAAATAGTATATTTTGGGCTTTTCCAATCTTGCGTAGGGCAAAAGATGATCAAGAGAAAAAGTTAATAAGGAAAGCAAATGTTACTACAATAGTATTTTGGATATTCTTTTTTGTTGTAGTTTTTTCTTCTTTACTATTTGTTTGACTGTGTTTTGGCTGGCGTAGAAAGCGATTGCTTAAAAGCATCCAGCATTAGTTGAAGACTTTCATTAAGAATATCATAACGTTTTGCCATAAACAGCTCCATTTTATCTGCAGGCAATCTTAATTCATATTTACCATTATGGGTGATCAGCTTATCAAAATCTGGATTATAACGGTTGAATTCAGTGATTGAAAATATGGTGTGCTTGGCAATAACCAGCGAATTATACCTGCCGCTGATCGCCTGCACTTTGGAATTTGTCATTTCAGCTACTGTCAGATTTTTTGCGGCAGGGTTTATGTTAGAAGCTTGTTTTAATATTTCTGTTTCATCTTTTGTCAGTGTTGTAAGGCCGCCATCGCCTTCCATTATGTAGTGGGTGGCGATGAATTTCTTTACATGATCTCTTGACTCGGCAGGTAAAAAATGTTGCAGGTCCCAGAAATTCTTACTCTTGCTTTTTCTTATGGCGGCATCCACATTTCCAGGTCCGCCGTTGTAGGCTGCAATTACCAGCAACCAATCATTATAAATCTTATAAAGCTCATTTAAATATTTTGCTGCCGCATGTGTGCTTTTATAATAATCGGTTCTTTCATCAACGTATTCATTTACTTTCAAACCCATTCTTCTTGCTGTTGCCGGCATAAACTGCCAGGGACCTACCGCTCCTGCCCATGAAACTGCATAGGTTTTTAAATAAGATTCAATGACAGCCAGGTATTTTAATTCTCTTGGCAGATTATGATAATTAAGCACAGCATCGATCATATCGAAATAAGGACGTCCCCAACCCTTTAATTTCTCAAGACCCTTTCGATGTTTTTGCATATAATCATCTACAAAAGTTACTGCACGTGGATTTAGCTGCACCTGGTTTAACCCTTCTTCTTCGGGTTTTCCTACAAAAAGATCTTTGAAACCTTCTTTCGGATCATTAGCGATGGTAATAGGTGCAATCGTTGAATCAGGGGGTTTGTATAGCCGCGATTTTGAGAGGTCCCTGATGGAATCACCTTGTTGGGCAATCAGCGCTGAGGAAAAAATTAAAACCAATATGGTAAGTAAAATCTTCATTTATAATGGATCTATTCCACTACGGTGTTCAATTATTTTTCAAATCCTTTAATTGTTGTGACGCTTGCAGCAAAGATAGCTCGTTAAACTGTTTTGACATTAACTGTACACCAAAGGGCATACCATTTGAATGTTTGAATAGCGGTAATGAAATGCCGGGAATGCCTGTAAGATTTGCAAAAACTGTATAAATATCTGCAAGATACATTGCAATAGGATCGTCAGATTTTTCCCCGATCTTAAAGGCAACAGACGGTGAGGTAGGCATCAGGATAAAATCATAATCGCTGAAAACCAACGCGGTTTTTTCTACAAGCTTGCGTCGCACCTTTTGTGCCTTGGTAAAATACGCATCATAATATCCGGTACTTAATACAAATGTGCCGAGCATGATCCTTCGTTTCACTTCCTTACCAAATCCTTCACTTCGATTGTGTTTGTAAAACTCTGTTAAATCATTTGCCGGCTTTGCAGAGCGATATCCATATCGTACTCCATCATAACGGGAAAGATTGGATGATGCTTCTGCCGTTGTTAGAATATAATATGCCGGAACTATATAATCGAGGTATTCAAAATTTAATGCGGTTACCTCATGACCACGATTTTTCAATTCCTTGGTCAAGTTATTTATTTCGCCAGCGATCTCAATATCAAGTGATGGATGCTCCAGTGTTTCTTTAAAATAAGCAAAGCGGAATTTCTTATTCTTTTCTTTTAATGCTTCTGAATATTTTTCAACTGGTATTTGCGAAACAGTACTGTCGTACTCGTCCGCGCCTGCAATGATTTCCAAAACTAAACCTGCGTCTTCAATATTATTTGCAAAAATCCCTATCTGGTCAAATGATGAGGCATAAGCGATCAGTCCATGTCTTGATATTCGGCCGTAAGTTGGTTTTAGTCCCACGATACCACAAAAATCTGCCGGCTGACGAACTGAGCCGCCAGTATCACTACCCAATGAAACCATGCACAGGCCTGCCTGCACTGCCACCGCAGACCCACCTGAAGATCCACCAGGAACTCTTGTTTCATCAATTGCATTCAACACATTGCCGTAAGCTGAATTTTCATTTGTTGAGCCCATCGCAAACTCATCACAGTTACAAACGCCAATGATAATCGCTTCTTCCCGTAAGAGTTTTTCAACTGCTGTTGCCGAATAAAGAGATGTAAAATTTTTTAAGATCCCTGATGCTGCGGATATGGGGTGATCTTTATAGCAAATCACATCTTTGATCGCTATCACCACACCATGAAGTTTACCTCTAACCTTTCCCGATCTTCTATTTTCATCCAATTCGGTTGCTTTCTTCAATGATTCTTCTCCGAACACGTGGATGAATGCGTTGAGATGTTTTTTACTTTCAATTTTGGAGAGGTAGTGGCGCACTGCTTCAGTGCAGGACGTTCTGCCCCGTGTTAACGCATCGTGATATTGATCAATAGAACTAAACTCAAACAAAAGCGGGAGCCTTTATTAAATAAGGAGATATAAAATTGTAATGTTTTACAGTACGATCAGGCGGAAGTCTTACTATCTTTTTCTACGATGCTTTCTTCTAACTCTTTTCTTACATTATCTTTTGCATCTTTGAATTCACGTACACCTCTTCCAAGGCCACGCATCAGCTCAGGTATTTTTTTGCCTCCAAATAACAATAACACTACAAAAGCGATCAATATGATTTCAGTCGCACCAAGATTTCCCATTTTCTAAAATTTTGAAAATTAAAGTTACAAAAATTAAAATTTGTTTTTAAGTACTGTGCTGTAGTATGTAATGACAAAAGACATGTGAATAAATCTTTTGTCTTCAATTGATCAGGAAACTTTACTTTTTTTTTCTGTTGGCCTTTCTTCAAGGTCTTTTCTCACATCATCTTTTCCTTCTTTAAATTCCCGAACGCCCCTTCCAAGGCCACGCATTAACTCGGGTATTTTCTTACCGCCAAATAACAGTAACACAACAAAAGCAATTAGCAATATTTCCGTCCAACCGAATGCAAATAACAGTATTTCTGTCCACTCAAACTTCATAATTAGACTTTTTAGAGACGGTCAAAGTTAGTGCAAATTGAAGTCCGATTTCAATTAATTTGTTAAGCTGATGTAAATGCAAAAAAAAACGACCGGGACTACCAGTCGCTAATGAATCTATTTAAAAAGAGATTATTGTTCAGTTCCTTCAACAACATGGCGCTTCTCCCGAATTCTTGCACTCTTACCGCTACGGTTGCGCAAATAATAAAGTTTAGCCCTCCGTACCCGGCCACTTTTGTTTACTTCAATTGATTCAATGTTGGGCGAATAAAGAGGAAACAGTCTTTCAACACCAACGCCGTCTGAAATTTTACGAACTGTAAAACTTGAAGTAGGTCCAGTTCCCTGGCGTTTGATCACATCGCCTTTAAAGCTCTGGATCCTTTCCTTATTACCTTCAACAATTTTATAATTAACGGTAACATTATCACCAGCCTTAAATGCCGGGATCTCTTTTTTACCGGTTAATTGCTCGTGTACAAAATCTATAGCGTTCATAATCTTCAGTTTTGCGGGTCGCAAAGATAGGGGGAACAAAGGAAATTAGGAATTGAGAATTGTCCTTTTTTTACCCGAATTGCTAAATAGAATTAATCTAGTTGAACGGAGCGTCGCAAGGGACTATCAATCAGGGCTAAAAAGCTGGTCCAAAATCTTTACAGCCGCTATTACCTTGCTACATTCACTGCTCTTTTTTCTCTTATTACAGTCACTTTTATCTGGCCGGGGAAAGTCATTTCATTTTGAATTTTCTGTGCCAGTTCAAAAGAAAGTTTTTCTGAATCCTGGTCGCTTACTTTATCGGCTTCAACAATGACTCTTAGCTCACGGCCAGCCTGGATCGCATATGCTTTTTCAACTCCATTATAGGTCATGGCAAGGTTTTCAAGATCCTTAATACGCTGCAAATACTGCTGCATTATTTCCCGACGGGCACCGGGTCTTGCGCCACTGATCGCATCACAGGCCTGCACAACTGGTGAAATAACATATTGCATTTCCATCTCATCATGATGGGCGCCAATTGCATTTATTACGGCTGGATTCTCACCATATTTTTCAGCCAGCTTTGCGCCAAGTAAAGCATGACTCAATTCGGTTTCTTCATCAGGAACTTTGCCAATGTCGTGAAGGAGTCCCGCACGTTTTGCCAGTTTGGAATTCATGCCAAGTTCCGCGGCCATGATGCCACAAAGATTTGCAACTTCCCGACTATGCATTAATAAATTTTGACCATACGAAGAACGGAAACGCATACGGCCAACCATTCTCACTAATTCTTTATGCAGACCATGAATACCGAGTTCAATAACCGTTCTTTCACCGATCTCCATTACCTGTTCTTCAATTTGCTTTTTTGTTTTTTCAACAACTTCCTCGATGCGTGCCGGGTGAATACGACCATCGGCAACCAAACGTTGCAAACTCAAGCGGGCAATTTCACGACGGAGCGGATCAAATGAGGAAAGAACGATAGCTTCCGGAGTATCATCAACAATAAGATCAACACCGGTGGCTGCTTCAATAGCACGGATATTTCTTCCTTCACGACCGATGATCTGTCCTTTTATTTCATCGCTTTCCAAATTAAAAACAGTGATAGAGTTTTCAATGGCCTGTTCGGCAGCTGTACGTTGTATCGTTTGAATAATGATCTTTCTTGCTTCTTTATTTGCTTTTTGTTTGGCATCCTCAATTATTTCCTGCTGAACCACTAACGCTTTTGTCTGTGCTTCATGCTTGAGGCTCTCGACTAATTGGGCTTTCGCCTCATCTGCAGTAAGGCCAGCGATCTTCTCCAGGCGACGGATATGTTCTTCCTGGTGCTTCTCCAGTTCTGTACGTTTGATATTTACCAGCTCGATCTGGCGGTTGAGGTTATCCTTGATGGTTTCATTTTCCTTGATATGCTTATCAAGGTTACTTTCTTTCTGGTTGATGGATTGTTCCTTTTGGCGAATGCGATTTTCGGCGTCATTTATTTTCTTATTCTTTTCAAAAACCTCTTTGTCATGATTTGATTTCATCTGGACAAAGCGTTCCTTGGCCTCTAACTCCTTTTCCTTTTTGAAAGTTTCGCCTCTGAGTTCGGCTTCCTTAATAATGTTTTGAGCAAGTAATTCGGCTTCGGCTATTTGAGTTTTTGTGTTTTTGGCAAAAATGAGTTTACCCGCTATGATGCCGATGATAAGGGCAACTCCTCCAATTATGGCAGACAATATATTCGGATCCATGAATT
>CBFGXP010000147.1:0-10021 GCA_965652775.1 uncultured bacterium | reverse complement strand
TTTGGCCAGGATGCTGTTATTGCTTCACAGGTATTGGGTATTACGCTTACAAAAAGAAATAATGGCGCTGCTGCATCCTCTGATCTTGCCGGTTTTCCTCACCATGCACTCGATACCTATTTACATAAACTGGTCAAAGCAGGTTATCGCGTTGCCATCTGTGACCAGTTGGAAGATCCAAAGCAGGCAAAAGGAATTGTAAAAAGAGGCGTGACTGAAATGGTAACACCGGGCACCGCGGTAAATGATAAATTGCTGGAACATCATAGCAATAATTTTTTAGCTGGAATTCATTTTACCGAAAATGATGAATATGGTCTTGCCTTTCTTGATATCAGTACCGGCGAATTTTTTATTGCAGAAGGCGACCGTGAATACGCAGATAAATTATTGCAAAGTTTCAAACCGGCTGAAGTTGTTTTTCAAAGACACCATCAAAAAAAGTTCAAAGAATATTTCGGTGCAAAAACATACTCTTACACACTTGATGAGTGGATCTTTTCTGAAGCCTATGCAGAAGAAATATTGCTAAAACATTTCCAGACCATTTCATTAAAAGGTTTTGGCGTTGATGATCTTAGAAAAGGTATTACAGCAGCCGGCGCTGTAATGCATTACCTGAAAGATACCGAACACCCCAACCTGCAGCATATTACCAATATGCAACGTATCAACAGGGATGACTTTTTATGGATGGATCGGTTTACCATAAGAAATTTAGAGTTGGTATCCAGGAACTCCGAAGCGGGACATACACTACTCGATGTATTGGACAATACCGTTTCTCCAATGGGGGCAAGACTATTGAAACGATGGATCGTTTTTCCATTAAAAGATATTCAGAAAATAAATGAACGCCTTGAGCTTGTTGAATTTTTTATTCTCAATACAGACCTGAGAAAAAAGATCATTCATGCAATCAAACTTTGTGGCGACATTGAAAGATTGGTTTCAAAAATTCCTTTGAAAAAAATCAATCCAAGGGAGCTTTTACAAATGGCCCGCGGCCTGAAACAGGTGGCTGAAATAAAATCTGTATGCGCTATCGCAAACAATGAATATTTAAAAAGGTTGGGCGACGCATTGAACCCATGCAGTTATATTGCTGACAAAATATTTAAAGAGATCGTCGATAATCCTCCTGCCCTTGCGATTAAAGGCGGGATGATAAACAGCAACGTAAATAATGAACTGGATGACTTACGGAAAATTGCACACAGCGGTAAATCTTACCTGGCCCTGCTACAGCAGAAAGAAGCTGAGGCCACAGGCATAACTTCGTTAAAAATTGGTTTCAATAATGTTTTTGGCTATTATCTTGAAGTCACGCATTCTCACAAAAATAAAGTGCCCGCAGAATGGATGCGAAAGCAAACACTTACCAATGCCGAACGCTATATCACTCCGGAACTAAAAGAATACGAAGAAAAAATTACAGGGGCTGAAGAAAAGATCCTGAAGATCGAACTGGAAGTGTATGAAGCGTTGATCAATGAATTAATGGATTACCTGGCGCCGGTGCAAATAAATGGCAACATACTCGCAGTGATCGACTGCGTTACTTGCTTCGCTAACAATACAATTCAATACCACTATAAAAAACCCACACTTCATGCCGGTGATGAGTTGATAATTAAAAATGGTCGTCACCCGGTGATCGAAAGAAACTTACCAATTGGTGAATCTTATATTACCAACGATCTCGAATTGAATAAAGATGAACAACAGATCATCATACTTACGGGGCCAAACATGAGTGGTAAATCAGCATTGCTTCGTCAAACTGCCCTGATTACATTGATGGCACATATGGGAAGTTTTGTGCCTGCCGATGAAACATTGATCTCCCTGACAGATAAAATCTTTACCCGTGTGGGGGCATCGGATAATTTAAGCGGTGGCGAATCTACTTTTATGGTTGAAATGAACGAGACAGCCAGCATCATCAACAATGTAACCAATGGTAGCCTGATACTGCTTGATGAGATCGGCCGCGGCACATCAACCTATGACGGTATTTCCATTGCATGGAGCATTGCAGAGCATTTGCACAACTGCCTGCAAAAACCAAAGACACTTTTTGCCACACACTATCATGAGCTAAATGAATTGGAGGAAAAATTTTCTGGTATTAAGAATTATCATATCACTAATAAAGAAGTTGGAAATAAAATTATTTTCTTAAGGAAATTGGCAAGGGGCGGAAGCACTCACAGTTTTGGAATACATGTGGCAAAAATGGCCGGCATGCCGCCGTCATTGATAGAAAGAGCCAATGATATTTTACGACAATTAGAAACGAAACATGTGGATGAGTCGGGAGCCGGGAGTCGGGACCCGATAGTTATCGGGTCGGGAGTTCAGCGCCTTGACAAAAAAGTAAAGAACTTATCATTACCACAGATGCAGCTCTCCATTTTTGATGCTCACAGCGAAACATTTGAAGAAATAAGGAAATTGCTGACTGATATTGACGTTAACCGCTTGACACCTGTAGAAGCACTTTTAAAACTCCAGGAGATCCGGAATAAACTGAAATAAAGACGGCAATAATAGTTTATCCACAAAATCCAGCTTGTTTTTCTAAAAAGGCAGCACCCTGCTTTTCAAATGCAAAAACTTCTTACTTTTAGCACAAATACAACTGTTATGAGACTTCCAAAACTAACTGCTATTTTTTTGATTCTTCCGGTTATAATTTTAGTTTCCTGTGAAAGCACTTCTGAAGTTGAAGATGAAAATATTTATTATGGCAACTTTGCGCTTACAGGTGCGCAAGAGGTTCCTCCGGTAAACACATCAGCAACCGGGAATGTAGTTGCAGATTACAACAGGCTTACAAAAACACTTACTTATTCAATAACGTTCAGTGGGCTTACCGACAGTGCTACAATGGCTCATATCCACGGAATTGCAGAACCTGGTATTAATGCCTCCCCAATGCAAACATTCAACAATTTTCCAAGGCGAAAAGCCGGTAGTTATTCTGGTTCTTTGTTAATTGACGGAGTAAAATTTACTGAATCCGATCTGCTTGCAAACCGGTATTATATAAACATACATTCAAAGACCTTTACGACCGGCGAAATTCGGGGTCAAATTACTCTTGCTAAAAAGCCATAAACAAGATTTCATAGATAAAAGCCCCTCGGTGGGCTTTCTTATTTTGCCTCAAACCAGAGCTTTCTATCATTATTCCAGTCACCATTGTAATTGATAAAAAGTTCTTCGCCTGCTTCAATATTGCGAATCGTTTTTATCGTGATAGTTTCACTTTCAAAATTCATTTCATATTCACAGTTTGATCTGAATGAATGATTGTAGACTGCAACAAATCCAAGCGCCATGCAACATTGCTTACTGTCTGGCCCCCATTCAAAAATATAATCATGAAGAAGGGTTTGATCAAGTAATTTTCTTTCTTCAGATGACATTACGATCACCGGAGATGTTTCAATTATGATATTTGCTGGAATTGGTTCTTTTGTAAAGACACCTCTTCCCATTTCACCAGTTTGGTCAATATACAATGACGAGTAGATCATTCGTGACAAAAATATAAATCCCGCTTTCAGAATCACAACTTAATTTTGACACCCGGTTTTTATGTCAGACTATCTTGGCGGAAATATAAGACAGCACTTTAACTACCTGCTTGAAAGCGGGAATGAAACCGCTGCGAAGCAGTTCCTTGATCTTCAAAATATCAGTGATGTGGCTGACCTGATAAATGAGTTTCCCGAACAGGAGGCTTATATCATCACTCATATGAGCGTCCACCGTGCTGCAAGTGTGTTCAAGATCCTTGATCTTACTGCACAAAAACAGATCATCCGGGAATTACCTCCTTACAAAACAGCCGAGCTGCTGAATGTACTTTCACCGGACGATCGTACAGATTTTTTGGAAGAACTTCCCAGCAATGCGGTTCGGGAATTGATAAAGTTGCTTGAACCGGAAGAAAGAAAAACCACCCTCTCGTTGTTAGGCTATCCTGAAGACAGCATTGGTAGATTGATGACGCCGGATTATGTTTATGTATATCCGCAAAATACCGTGGAAGAAGTTTTTACAACCATTCGCAAACACGGAAAGGATAGTGAGACCATCAATGTGATTTATGTGATCAATGAAAAAGGTGAGTTGATCGATGATATCCGTATCAGGGATTTTATTTTAAGCCAACCGGACAAAAAAGTAGCTGACCTGATCGATAATCGTGTGACCTCACTTAATGCTTACGATGACCAGGAAAAAGCCAGTGAAATATTTAAAAGAGAAAACCGCGTTGCGTTGCCGGTAGTAAGCAACAGTAACAAGTTACTTGGAATTGTGACGATCGATGATATTCTTTGGGTAGCCGAAGAAGAGTTTAGCGAGGATATGCAAAAAATGGGAGGTACTGAAGCATTGGAACAACCCTATCTGGAAGTACCACTGCATAAACTTTATAAAAAAAGAATCATCTGGTTATTGATTTTATTTGTCGGAGAGACATTAACAATAGCCGCGATGTCAAATTTCCAGGAAACACTTGAGCAGGTGCTGGTGCTCTCTACTTTTATTCCGCTGATCATCTCAAGTGGAGGCAACAGCGGATCACAGGCAGCAACATTGATTATACAGGCAATGGCGCTTGGCCAGGTGGAAATAAAAGACTGGTGGCGTATTGCAAGTAGGGAGATCATTTCCGGACTGCTAATGGGAGCAACACTTGGTTTAATCGGTTTCTTTATTGTGTATGGCGGTTACCAGGTATTTGGGTTATTTGGAGAACATTTTATACGAATTGGTTTTGCGATCGGCTTTTCGGTTGTTGGCGTTGTCATATGGGGAACAATAATGGGATCAATGCTTCCACTTCTATTAAAAAAACTTGGCGCTGACCCTGCAGCATCCTCAACTCCTTTCGTAGCTACTTTAGTAGATGTAACTGGTTTATTGATCTATTTTGGAACAGCATTTCTTTTGCTTAAAGGGGTTCTTTTATAAAACAATAAACTATGTTACGATTGCCATCCCTTTTTGTCATCTGGGCATTTTTGTGCAATTTCGTTTTTTGCAACCGCTCAATCGTTTGCATTTATCCAATAAATGATAAAATCTAACCTAATCTTATGTGTGGAATAGTTGGTTACACCGGCCCGAGAGAAGCATATCCCATCATCATAAAAGGACTCCAACGACTTGAATACCGCGGTTACGATAGCACGGGCGTTGCTTTATTAAATGGCGGCCTGAACGTTTATAAGAAAAAAGGGAAAGTTGCCGAATTAGCCGATACGCTTGTTGGCGAAAACCTTCATGCACATATGGGCATTGGTCATACCCGCTGGGCTACACACGGTGAACCAAGTGATCGCAATGCTCATCCGCATACATCTGCCAGCGGTAAACTCGCCATGATCCATAATGGCATTATTGAAAATTATGCCCAACTAAAGCGGGAACTTACAAACAAAGGATACAATTTTAAAAGTGACACCGATACTGAAGTGTTACTGAATTTTATTGAGGATATAAAAAAGAATAATCAATGTAATCTCGAAGAAGCAATACGGGTGGCATTGAAACGTGTAACCGGGGCCTATGTTATATTATTGATCGATGAAGATGATCCGGAAACGATCATTGCAGCAAGAAAAGGCAGCCCACTGGTAATTGGTATTGGGAAAGGCGAACATTTTCTTGGCTCAGATGCATCACCCATGCTTGAATACACCAAAGAAGTTGTTTATGTAAACGATTATGAGCTGGCCATCGTAAAACCGGATGAGCTTATTTTGAAAAATCTTGGCAATGAGAAGCTAACGCCATTTGTACAAAAGCTGGATATTGAGTTAGCGGCAATTGAAAAGGGCGGGTATGATCATTTCATGTTAAAAGAAATAAATGAACAGTCTGACACTGTGTTCGATTGTTTACGCGGAAGATTGGATGCAGAAAAAGGTACGATCACAATGGCAGGTGTGGAAAATAACATTGATAAGCTGGTTAATGCTAAACGTATTATTATAATTGCGTGTGGCACGAGTTGGCATGCAGGATTGGTTGCTGAATATATTTTTGAAGAACTGTGCAGAACGCCTGTTGAAGTTGAGTATGCATCGGAATTCAGGTATCGCAACCCCGTCATTCACCCGGGTGATGTGATCTTTGCTATTTCACAAAGCGGTGAAACCGCAGACACGCTTGTGGCTATTGAAAAAGCAAAACAACAAGGCGCATTTATTTTTGGTATCGTGAATGTTGTTGGATCTTCCATTGCCCGCACATCACATGCCGGCGCTTATACACATGCAGGCCCGGAAATTGGCGTAGCAAGTACAAAAGCATTTACCGCCCAACTTGCAGTGCTGACAATGGTGGCATTAAAAATTGCGAAACAAAAGGGCAGTATCGATGACGAAAGATATATGCACTTGTTACAGGAACTTCATGATGTGCCTCATAAAATTGCCGAGGTTTTAAAAACAGCTGACCAGGTTAAGAAACTTGCAGCAAAATATAAGGATGCAAGAGATTTTCTATACCTCGGTCGGGGTTATAATTTTCCGGTTGCACTTGAGGGAGCCTTGAAGCTAAAAGAAATTTCATATATACATGCAGAGGGTTATCCAGCTGCAGAAATGAAACATGGTCCAATTGCGTTGGTTGATGAAAGTCTTCCTGTGGTGTTTGTAGCAACAAGGGACAGCTATCATGAAAAAGTAGTAAGTAATATGCAGGAGATAAAAGCAAGAAAAGGAAGAGTGATATCCGTGATAACTGAAGGGGACGAACATTCTACTTCACTTTCTGAATCAATAATGCCTGTACCATCTGCAGATGAGATCGTTGCCCCGATGCTAAGTGTTGTGCCTTTACAACTACTGGCTTATTATATTGGCGTAATGAAAGGTTGTGATGTTGATAAGCCGAGAAACCTGGCAAAAAGTGTGACGGTAGAATAAAAACTAATAATCAGAATCAGCAGCATGAGTGAAATAAAGAAAAAACCAATCAGCTCTCTCGGTTATAATTTTGTTGCAAAAGAATTTATTCCTAAAGGAAAAGATGAATATTATCTCCGCAATATTCAGAATCGAAGCGGGATCGTTTACCGTTCATTAACAAAATCCGAGATCAAAGCGCTGCAGCAGAATAACAATGCTGCTGACGACTGGGCAAAATTGCTGGTGGCAGACCCATTTAATTCAAATCTTATCAAGAATTGCAATTTTTTTGGCCTGAACAGGATCGGGAAACTTGAGAATGTTTTTCTTGAATATCATGACATCCGGTTACAGGTTGGACTTTATAACAGCACTATAGTTAGTTGTGATTTTGGCGACAATGTCGCGATCAACAACGCTAATTACATGAGTCATTACATTGCTGGCAATGAAGTGATCATTGTGAATGTAAACGAGCTCTCCGTTTCTGATCACTCCAAATTCGGGAATGGAATTATAAGAGACGGTGAAAAGGAAAATATCCGCATCTGGCTGGAGATCTGCAATGAAAATGCCGGTCGGGGCATTATGCCCTTTAATGGTATGTTGCCCGGTGATGCGTGGCTTTGGAGCCGATATCGTGATGATGAAGCGCTAATGAAAAAATTTAAACAGTTCACCGAAAAGCAATTTGATAAGAAAAGAGGTTATTATGGAAAGATCGGCGATGGCACTGTCATAAAAAACTGCCGGATCATTAAAGACACGTGGATTGGAAGTGAAGCCTATATCAAAGGAGCAAACAAATTAAAAAATCTAACTATTAATTCCGGCACCGAAGGAAAGACCCAAATTGGTGAAGGTGTAGAATTAGTAAATGGTATCATTGGATTTGGCTGTCGCATTTTTTATGGTGTTAAAGCTGTTCGTTTCATACTTTCCGATCATTCGCAACTGAAATATGGCGCCAGACTTATCAACTCTTATCTTGGCTACAATTCAACTATTTCCTGCTGCGAGGTTTTAAACTCACTTATTTTTCCTGCACATGAGCAACACCATAATAATTCATTTCTCTGTGCCGCACTGGTATTGGGCCAAAGCAATATGGCTGCCGGTGCCACTATTGGTTCAAATCATAACAGCCGGGCAGCAGATGGAGAAATAATTGCAGGTCGTGGTTTCTGGCCGGGCCTTTGTGTTAGTTTAAAACATAATTCCAGGTTTGCTTCATTTACCATTATCGCCAAGGGAGACTATCCTGCTGAATTAAATATCCCGATCCCATTTTCCTTAGTAAGCAATGATGTAAGTAATGATAAACTGGTTGTGATGCCTGCTTACTGGTTTATGTATAACATGTACGCATTAGCAAGAAATGAAGAAAAATATGTTGCAAGAGATAAACGGGAAAACAAGCTGCAGCATATAGAGTATGATTTTCTTGCACCTGACAGTGTAAATGAAATTTTTGATACAATTTATTTACTGAAAAAAGTTACGGGCCAGGCATTCGCCAAAAGACAAAATAAAAAGCTCGATGAAAGACAATTTGTTCAGTTGGGTGAAAAATTACTGGAGACAAAAGATCCGTTAGTTGACGATCTGGAGATCTTAGCCAACGAATTTGAAAATGCAGGCAGGAAAGTGCAGCTTGCCAAAGTGCAACAATCCTATATTATTTTTAAAGAACTATTGATCTATTATGGTGTTAATCAGTTATTGCATTTCGCCTGGAACAATAAAATCAATGCCTGGGACAAGCTTTATGCTTCCCTACCCTTTAGAGCCAAAAGAAGTAATTGGTTAAATATCGGTGGGCAATTATTCCCCCAGCCGGCTGTCAATTCATTTAAGAAAGATATTTATTCGGGTAAAATAAAAACATGGGATGATGTGCATTCGTTTTATAACATCAATGCACAAATTTATCCGGACCAAAAATTACAGCATTCCTTTGCCTCCCTACTTGAAATCCTTCAACTAAAGCCCGCTGATTTTGATAAAAAAATTTTTAAGGAGCTAATTCAGCAGACATTGGCCACCCGTGAATGGATGGTAAAAGGCATATTTGAATCACGGGCCAAAGATTATCATAATCCATTCCGGAAAATGGTTTATGACAATCGCAGGCAAATGGAAACGGTGATCGGCAAGCTTGATGAAAACAGCTTTATAAAAAAGAAAATTGCAGAGATGAAAGACTACCGCGAAAAGACAAAGGCATTGGTGCAAAAATTTAAACTCTGATCATTTATAATTCCTGCTTGTGAAGGGGTAGTAAGTTGCTGCAAAACCCGCCTGGTAGCAGGCAGTATACCACACAAGATCGTATACATAATGCTTGAATGGTTTTTTTCCATCTCCTATTTTTATTACCAGCGCTGTCAGGATCGCTGTTTTTTGAATAAAATTATTCAGGTGATACTGGTCTGTAAACATAACAAATGCTGACGTCGACAAAAAGTATTTCGGACCATTATCAGGGTTACCGCCTTCGTATTTATTTCTCCAGCTAACTTTTGGATCAAACCATTGCTTATTAGCACCGGGAAATGTTTTTTCGAAGATCTTATAATTAAATTGCAGGGTTTCATTAAATCCCTTTGCAGATCCGCCAACAAATACAAGACTGCCGGTAATGATCTTATTTTTATCAATCCTCCATTTCGGTTTATCGACAGTTTTTTCCTGTGCATGCAATGAATACGAAGCAAAAAGCAGTAGTACAGCAATGATCCTCATAAAAAAGTTTTACGTAAATGAAATAATACAATAATCATTCATTGTTCTCGCAGGGAATAAAACGATTTTTATAAGGATAGTACGGACAGAAAATATGGCAATCGGGGATAAAGGAGGGATGAGTATTCGGTAAGGATAAGTAAACCGTTAAATTAAATGCCAGGATAGAGAAAACGAAATAATGATCAATGAAAAATCCCTCATGGGTATATTTACTATATTCCGAATGGTTATTGGTCTAAATTATCCATCTATTTTTTTCGGAAGAATAGCCTGATAGGAACACCTTTCAAATCAAAATTTTCCCGAAGCTGGTTTTCAAGATAATTTTTATACGGTTG
>CBFGXP010000146.1:0-10071 GCA_965652775.1 uncultured bacterium | reverse complement strand
TTTGGCATTGGTGATTCTATTAAAGACCTGGTGCCAGATGTAATAACATTCTGGCCCGGTAATAATAAAATTCATTTTGATGCATGGCGTGAAGTGACCAGTGTAAATGGTTTTAAAGTGGAAGTTGTTTTGAAAAACGAAAGCATACAAAGCAGTTCTTATAAATTATTCTTCATTAATCTTGGTGGTTACAAACCAAATGAGTTTGAAGAATTTCATTATAAAATGGTGATCGCTGCAGTTGATAAGGCAGAAGCGATTAGCATTTCAAAAAAAACTGCTTTTTTCCGGCATACCGGTTTTAAAGGAGCTACTGCACATATTGACGATAAATTCGGAGTGGATGTAGATGATATTTATGAAATAACAGATATACTACCTGCAGTTGCAAAAGAAAAATATAAGCTATCGATAATCCCCGGCGAATCACTGATGGAAGATGAAATACATCTTGGCTATTTTAAACTCAGTATGTTTCAATAGCATTTACCCACATCGACACAGGAATTTTATTTCTTTAAATCTTAGGATTGTGCGAACTTTTACCTAATATTTAAAAGATTGCGGACTTGATACAATACTGCTACCATTCTGAATAAGTGATCCTTATTGTATGTCGTTTATTTCAAATACATGATAGCTCCATGCAGGCATATCCAGGTACAGTCCGCTTCTTAGTAAATCATTTCCTTCTCTTACATAACTAGCTTCACTCATCAGGTCAACTAACTTCCATCGTTTATCGGCAATTTCAGGGAATGGAGGATTGGCATAGCACTGCCCGGTGCCCGGAGAATAGTTTACACAAACCAATACGCGGTTGTCAGAAATCCCCTCCCATGCAAACGCAATAAAGGAATTCCATGTGTTGTTATCTTCCCAGGCAGGTTTGCATTCCATCAAACTCCAATTTCCATTTCTGAATATTGGCTTGTTGAGTATGTTGAGAAGCTTTTCGTAAAATTTTTGCAGCCCGGTATTGATTGGCTCAAGTGGAGCACGGATCAAATGGGGTGAGATACGTTTTGTTTTTCCTGTAAATTGCCCCTGGTGAAAAAATCGTAACCCCGGAGATAAAAAAGTTATGATGGCGGCGGCTTGATGCTTTTCCTGATCAAATGTTGCGGCAGCTCTTGGCTCATCATGATTTTCAAGAAAGCGGGCAAGCTTATCCTGGTATTCATGGTCCGCATAAAAATGTTCCCTGACCGGCTTTGCGTGACCTTCACGCAAACGATCATAAAGACGTTTATCATAGGCATAGTCAAACCCCTGTTGTTGAAGTGTCCATTCATAATCCCAATAAACCTCGGCCATGAAACAGAATCCGGGATTTTGCTCACGGACTTTTTTTATAGCCTGGGGCCAGAAAGGTTGGGCACGTTGGCCCCAGGTTTTTTCAAAAATATCAGGGAGAATAAGCATTGCCATATCACATCTCACTCCATCGCATTGAGCTGAGATCCGAAGCAGCTCTTTGGTCATTGCTTCTACCGTTTCTGGATTACTATAATCCAGTTGCAGGGTGTCAGGCCACCCTGAAAAATAAGGATCACGTCCATAAGCAAGTATCAGTTCACCTTCCCGATTTGTTATGCGGTTATAATTCAATGGTTCTTTTTCAAGATCATTCTCTGTTCCTGAAATAAAATAATCGGAATGATCAATAACCCAGGGATGATCGGGTCCCATATGATTGGGAACAAAGTCAAGCATTAGTTTAAACCCATGTTTTCTAAGTTTTGCACGGAGCCGTTTCAATGCATCATCACCACCAAGATCAGGATGTACATGGTAACCGGCAATCGCAAAACCAGACCCGCCAATATCTTCTTCCTGCAAATCATTCAATGTTTTCTCGAAATCATTTCGCCATTCCCGGTTCTCGCGGGATATTTTTTGTCCAAGCACACCTGTAGACCAAACACTCAAAAACCATAACCAATCAAAACCCAACACTTTCAACTGTTGCAATGCTTTATCAGGTATATCATCCAAAGTAGCTTTTCTTCCAAGTTCACGGGATAATGCCGTAAGCCAAACCCTTGTATTGATTTGGTAAAGCGATGGGTATTTTGGTTGAGTCATGATTTTAATTGTTGTTATTTTTACCGGTAACTTGTTCCTTAAACTTATATCCTTGCCGTACCTGCAAACATAGCAAAGAAAACTGCTCTATTTAAGATATATAGTTTTGAAGAAACTGTCTTATTGCACGTGATTTTTATACGGATCATAACGAGAGAAGAGATTCGGGAATTTAATTATCATGACAGGGATAGTGGTTAACTTTAAAATTCAAAAGCACGTAGATATAAGTGGATCTATCGCCTGAAAACATATTGCTGATCGGCTCCCTTCTTTTACTCATCAGTATTGTTGCAGGTAATGTTTCCAGCCGTTTCGGCGTTCCCACCCTCATTTTATTTTTAATTGTTGGAGTGCTTGCCGGCTCTGAGGGGATCGGTGGTATTTATTTCGATGATACAAGCATTGCACAGTTTATTGGGGTTACCGCACTTAACTTCATTTTGTTCTCAGGTGGACTTGATACAAGCTGGCAGGCTATCAAGCCTATTTTATGGCGGGGAATTTCTCTTTCCACAATTGGTGTATTCGTTACGGCTTTGACTGTTGGCGTATTTGTACACTTCATCCTTGATTTTAGTTTAATGGAAGGGTTATTATTGGGTGCTATTGTTTCTGCCACCGATGCAGCAGCAGTATTTTCAATACTACGCAACCGCGGAGTGAAACTAAAAGGAAAAGTCGGGGCTGTGCTTGAATTTGAAAGTGGCAGCAATGATCCAATGTCTTATTTCCTTACGATCACCTTGACCGGTATTATTGCGAGCGGGCAGTTTGATACAGTAAATTTTATATTTCTGTTTGTAAAAGGATTTTTGATCGGTGGAGCTATGGGTTATAGTATGGGTCGGTTAAGTCACTGGATCATCAACAATATAAAACTAGGTAGCGAAGGGCTTTATCCTGTATTGGTATTAGGCCTTGCCATGTTTACTTATGCCGCTACGCATATTATCGGGGGCAATGGGTTTCTCGCAATTTATCTTTCAGCACTCGTGTTAGGCAGTCGTGATTTTATCCATAAGCGAAGTCTTTTGAAATTTTATGACGGACAGGCATGGCTCATGCAGATCGTTTTGTTCCTTACATTGGGTTTGCTTGTATTTCCTTCAAGGGTTCTCCCATTGGTGCCCATCGGTTTGTTGATCGCTGCTTTTTTGATCTTTATTGCAAGACCTGCAGGCGTCTTTACAAGTTTGGCCTTATCCAACACCAGTATCCGCAGCAAATTATTTATTTCGTGGGTGGGCTTGCGTGGTGCAGTGCCCATAGTATTTGCTACCTACCCGATGATAGCAGGACTTGATAAAGCAGGCATCATCTTTAATCTGGTCTTTTTTATTTCCATTACTTCTGTATTGTTGCAGGGAACAACGCTGCCATTAATTGCTAAATGGTTACGGGTAACGGAACCACCTGTTGCAACCGGGGATGGTGTCGACGTCGTTCCTGCGAATAATGAAATAAAAATAGTAACGCTTAATAGTGATTCAACCGTGGTTGGCAAAAGAATTGTTGATCTTCACTTTCCGTCTTCAACTTATATTACTTTAATAAAAAGGAACGACAAATATATTCAGCCCACAGGTGCTGACAAGTTGATGGCCGGGGACCGCCTGCTGGTATTATCCGGCAATGAACAAGAACTACAGGAAGCGCTGGATATGCTTTCTGAAAAGTAGATATCTCTCTTACCTGAGTAAATGTGTGAATTATGTAACTAATTCAAAGAAGCGTATAACACTTATCGGGGTAAATCATTACATCTTTAAGCATGACACAAAAGAACAAAAAACAATTTGGTGTATGGATGGATACTCATCATGCAACTGTAGTGGGAAGAGCGAATGCAGAAACTGAAAAATTTACAGTGCTTGCTGTTGCAGGCAATACAGGAGATAAGCATAATAACAGCGGAAAGAACGAACGCAATGATGAAAAACAATCGCAACACCAATTTTTTAAAGAAATATTATCGCACATGCAAAATGCTGAAGAAGTTCATTTGACCGGCACAGGTACTTCGCAGGAACAATTCATGCATTATATGGCGGCAACGCCTCAATTTAAAAATACAGTCACAAAGGAAAGCACCTCAAATAAAATGAGCGACGAAAACCTGGCTGCGTACATTGGCGATAAGTTTAGTTGAACATTCATTAAATTTCATAGAATCTTAAAATGGATAAAACAGCCTTATTTAATAATTCAATGGAATTATTTACATTGTACTTTTCAAACACGCTGCCCGATATTTCGAACTGTATCCAGATTCCCTTTTTGAAAGTCGTACATGTTGAGTGAAATGGTGAATAAATGAACGAACCATTGGAGTTGCTCCCTAAGAAGGAACCCACAGCCCTTTCCGTTGTTCTATATTTGCAATATGAAGAAAGGATCAATTATTATTACCGGCCTGGCGATACTGTTTTCAGCTTGTACCAACAATGAAAACTCATCAGGTAATAATCAAACTGCAAGCACTAACGATACCAGCACGGTTGCAAAAAAGAAAACAATTGTTTTTTATGGTAATAGTCTTACGGCTGGGTATGGTTTAAGTCCTTCACAAGCTTTCCCTGCGCTGATTCAAAAAAAGATCGACTCGCTTGGTCTCCCTTACCAGGTAGTAAATGCAGGAGTAAGTGGTGAAACCTCGTCGGGTGGTAAAACCCGTATTGATTGGATCTTACGTGAACCTGTAGATATATTTATTCTTGAGCTCGGCGCTAATGATGGTTTACGCGGTACTCCACTTTCAGAAACTAAGAAAAATCTCCAGGACATTATTGATATTGTAAAAGCAAAGTACCCTGATATTAAATTGGTTTTTGCCGGCATGGAGATACCACCTAATATGGGACAAGCCTATACTACTGAGTTTCGAAATATCTATAAAGACCTTGCCGCTAAGAATAATATGACACTCATTCCATTTCTTTTAGAAGGTGTGGGTGGTGAACCCGACCTGAATCTTGAAGACGGTATTCATCCAAATGAAGAAGGCCATCGTATAGTAGCTGAAAATGTATGGAAGCAATTAGAAAAGCTTCTCTGACAAATCTCCCATGGGCTGATTCATTTTATTTTATCTCTTGCTTCGAAGCCTTTGCACACAATTTGACAGGGATCGCAGTTGATGGTAAGTGGCCTTCCAGATATGGCCTTTTAATGCAGTTTTTCTTCCTGGCCTGTTATCAAGACCTTCTTCAAACCAATCGCCCCATTCATGATCGATCAAATATGTTTGGATGTACTTCCACATCATTTTAAATTTTTCAAAATACTGCATCGAATCGCCAGGAAAGAGGTCCGCCATCAATAATAAAGTGTTCAATCCTTCGGCCTGCGCCCACCAGTTTTTACTGTCTTTTATAATGCTGATGCCCTTTTTGTTTTTAAAATAATATCCTTCATCATAGAAACCGCCGTTGACCTTATCCCAACCATTTTGCAGTGCATGATCGACCATGTGTTTGGCGACCTTTATGGTAACGGTATCATTTTTTAATCCCAGTATATGCGATGCTTCAAGCATCAGGTAAGCCGTTTCCACATCATGACCAAAAGAAACATGATCCAGGTATCGGTGTTGTAAGATCACGGACTCTGATGAATCGCTGAATGATACGGGTGTCCAGTCAGGTTGTAAAAAAAGTGTGAGACTTCCTCTTTCAGTGGTAATCACATCGCGGATCAACAACAACATTTCCAGTAACCGCTGACGAACCAGTGCATCCGGCCATATTGAATAGAGTTCAGTGAATGCTTCGAGTAAATGGATAGAGCTATTCTGATCTTTATAACCAATAGTTGATGTGGAAGGATTCGCAACCGTACGTTTTACCGGTGTGCCATCCGGCAACAGATCCTGGTAATATCCTTTAAAGACGGGATCATGTGCATGTTTTTCCAGCCACTCAAAACAATCTTTAGCCAATTGCAACGCATTCTTATCCCCCGAAGCCCTGTACCATGCCGCCGAAGCATACAGACCAAATGCATTTCCATATGCTGTTTTAGCTTCACTGTCTTTTACATTCCCTTTCCGGTCAACTAATGTATAAAATCCACCATTGGTTTTATCCCACATTTTATTTTTTAAAAAACTGAAGCCCTGTGCGGCACATTTTTTATGATAAGAAACGCCTGGATATAATCGTGAAGCAAGGGCATTTGACCACACATGCCTTGCCTGCGTAACGATCATTTTATCCTGCGGCCCTGTTGGCAAAAAGTTATAGGTAAACGTAGTAATAAATCCACCGTACAAACTGTCTACGCACTGTGGATACCATCTGTTAAGCAGCTCCATACGCATCGACCGTTCCATTTCATTCGCCAGCTGTAAACGTTCAGCATTATTTTTTTCGGAGACTTTTGTGTTTTGTGAAGAAGAAGCTACTGTTATGATTAATAATACAGCAGTATATATTTTTTTTACAAAATAGAAACGGCCCTTCATGAACTAAAGATAACTAACAACGCTGATGAATTTTTAATACTCCATGATCTCGATTTTACGAAAATCCATGGGATGGCTGTTTGACTGTATCGAGATATAACCTTGTTTTACTCTATCATCACCGTTAATTATAAATGTTTTGCCAACGGCATGGTCAGGATTGTACCGCGGATTCTCAAAATGCAATATTTCTTCTCCATTCACAAAATGCCGGATCTGATCGCCTCTTACTTCAATTTCTAACGTTACCCACTGATCGCCATGAAAGGTTTTTTTCAGCTTCGGTGGTGTGCAATAAGATGAATTTCGTTTGCCATCAATTGATACATAGGTTCCCGAGCAGCATATATCACCTGTTGGTCGCTCCTCGTTACCATTACCACCAAGCAGGTTATATTCAAGACAAACGGGAAATGATTGATCCAGCTTCATCGACCCGGGTGACTGGCAATGATATTGAACGCCGCCATCTCGAAACCCCCATGATGGGGCGCCGGGTGTTAGTTCCCCGGTAAAACGATACTCCACCCTTAACCGGTAGTTGGAAAAAATTTTTTTGTAATACAAGGCACCGAACCGAACTCTGAAACTATCATAAGCATTGTATCTTGTCTGGAGTATTCCTTTTTCAACACGGAATGTGTTTCCAAAATTTTCACCCAATGGATAGCCGGCAATTTTTACCTCCCATCCTTTAAGATCTTTACCGTTAAAAAGTGATTTCCATTTTGGAGGTTCTTTTGAACCGGATAGAGTCAGCGCAAAGAATAAAATAAAAATTAGTCGCATCGTTATTAAACTTTAATAACTAAGTTACCTATTATCTATCCACTATCAACTATTGTCTACCATTTAAAATCACACCTCTTCTCTCAAAATCTCCAGCGGTGGTCTCGTGACTACCGCACGGCTATTGATCAACCCGATGAAAACAGTTAAAAAGCATACTGATAAAAAAACCAGGAGCAACGGTACCCAATTCAGCACAAATTCTGTTTCAAACATGAATTTTGCCACCAGCCAGCTTACCCCCAGGGACAAAAACATTCCGGTTGCGGCAGCCAACGCACCCAGGAAAAAATATTCCAACGCGGTAATGTAAAAGATCTGTTTGCGACTTGCTCCTAATGTTCGCAACAGCACACTTTCCTGTATACGTTGATATTTGCTGATCAATACAGAAGCTATCAAAACGATCAAACCGGTGAATATGCTAAATGCCGCCATGAAACGAATAATAAATCCTACTTTATCTATGATCTGGCTCACTATATTCAACACCGCACTCAGGTCAATGACCGTTACATTGGGAAACCGCTGAACGAGATGTTGCTGAAACCGCGCAGACTCATCTTTGTTTTCAATACGGGTAACCAATACATGAAACATTGGCGCCTGCTCCAGTACGCCGGTAGGAAAAACAACCAGGAAATTGGTTTGTACACGACCCCAGTCCACATCACGAAAACTGCCAACAATTGTAGAAACAACAGATCCCTGCACATTAAAGATCATGGTATCCCCGATTTTAATGTCATTACTTTCCGCAAAGCCATCGTCTAATGAAATAAATATGTTCCCGTTAACATCCACTTTCCCTGACCATTTTCCTTTTGTTATTTTTTCAGAGGCGGTTAGTGAATCACGAAATGTTACACGGTATTCACGATCAAATATTCCGCGCCGCATTTTTATTGTGCTGTCTTTTCTCAAAACTTCCCCCGTGATATTATTTACTTTTTCCAACCGCATGTTCACAATAGGAACAGTTCCTTCGACCGGCAGGTTAAATTGTTTCGCTAATGCAACTACGCTATCCCTTTGTTTCGGTTGGATGTCAAATAAAATAGTGTTAGACCGGTTGCCCTCTGCTGTCAGCTCTATACGTTTAAGCAAAATAGACCGTACCGAAAATAAGGTGCAGATAATAGCAGTACCTAAACCAATAGCCACGATCAAAATGGTAGTCTGGTTATTAGGCCTGTATAAATTGGCAAGTCCCTGCCGCCATATATAACTCCATGCATTGGGAAAGAACCGGCGCACAAACCACATCAGCAATGCTGCCGTGCCCACCAATATTAAAAAAGCAACTACAATAACAATTGAAAAACCAATGGACTCCTGTACTTCCTTAATCTGTAAATAACAAAATCCAAATATGAAAAGGATGATCAACAGGTATACCAGCCATTTTAGTGGATCTTTAAATAGACTGAATCGTTGAAATGAAAGACGCAGCGTATTCAATGGAGAAATTTTCCGGATCGACACCAATGGCAATAAGGCAAAAAGAAAAGAAATGACAACACCCAATAATAAACCCTGCCCGATCGCTGTCCAGGAAAAGTCTGTAGTCACTTTTATCGGTAAAAAATCTTTGAATGCGATAGGTAAGAATTGCTGAATGATCGTTCCTAGTGCAGCTCCCGCAATCGAACCAACAAAACCCACAACAACGATTTGAATTAAGTAAATAAGAAATGCCTGCGAGCCTTTTGCACCCAAACAACGTAATATGGCTACTGACCTTATTTTTTCCCGTACATAGATATGAATAGCACTGGCTACACCAACACATCCCAGCAATAATGCAATAAAGCTGACCAATGAAAGGAAATTAGTAAGATCTTCCAACGACCGGGCCGTATTCTGTTTTTGCGTTTCAACCGTCTCATAGTTCAACCCTTCAATATCCAACCGTGGTTCGATCTTGTCTACCAATTCTTTCATATTTACTGCCTTGTCGAACTTAAAGAAGAACTGGTAGACGATCCTGCTGCCTTTTTGTGATAGCCCCGTTTGTTCTAAATACTGAAGAGGTATGTATACAGGTGGTGCCACTGATGCTGACAAACCTGTTTGCCCGGGTGCATTTATTAAAGTACCGGCAATGACAAAACTCAGGCTACCGATTTTTATAGTGTCACCAACCTTCGCTTCATATTGTAACATCATTGATTGATCTACCAGTGCAGCTTGTCCATTTCTAAAAGTTTTACCCGCTGATGCCGGCACTGTTTCCAACTCGCCGTAGTAAGGAAATTCGCCTCCCAATGCACGAACCTGGACTAATCTGGTTTTGTTCGTTTTAGAAAAATAGATCATAGAGGGAAACATCCGCTGCTCCGATCTTCTGTCACCCAATGAGTCAACCATTTTTTGGATTGCAGGACTTACTTGTTTGCCACTACCGATCTGAAGATCGGCACCCAATAAAGATGCAGCTTGCCTGTCCACTTCTGCACTCATATTATCTCCCAATGAATAAATGGCAACCATGGCCGCAATGCCAAGAATAATAGATGAAACAAATAATAATAATCGCGAACGGTTGCGACGACTATCACGCCATGCCATTTTTAGTAACCAGGGAAAATTCAACCCATTTTGTTTATTCATAACCACATCTGTATTAGCTTACGACTCTTTTTTTCATTCAACATTCAACATTCAATTCCTAACCGCTTCATCCGATACAATCCTTCCGCCTTTTAGTTTGATGATGCGCCCGGTTT
>CBFGXP010000145.1:0-10164 GCA_965652775.1 uncultured bacterium | reverse complement strand
TCAAATCACTCTTTCCAACTTGATCTTATACTTAATGGGCCTTACAGTATATCCTTCTTTTCGTAATAGTCTTATTACGCCTTTCTCCCCTGCTAAATGTCCGGCACCCACGGCGACCGTCAAACTTTTCCCGGGCATAATATTTTTTAATTTATCTACCCAATTCCTGTTGCGGTGAAAAATTAAAATGTCTTCATAATTACTAAGCCCCCCCTCATCAGTAGAAACAAACTCACCAAGTTTTTCAATATCCTGTTCTTTGTATGCTTCGATCATTTCTTCAAATTGTTTGTCGGCCCCCGGTTGATTTCCTCCATCCTTAACATATTTCAATAATTGTTCAGCTTGCAGTTTATAGGGAATGCTATCGAATATAGATGCCTGGTAGGACATGGTCTCAAGTCCTTCTACCCTTTTTCTATTTTTCTTTGCTATTTCCAGTATTAATTGTTCCATAGCAACAGATTCCTCACATCCTATTCCTGACTCCATGAGCAATGATGAAGCTAGCATTGGTTTATAAGTTTCCAATTTGGAAAAAGGTAACAAAGTACTCTTACTTTCCATATACTCTTTTACTCTTTCATAGTCTTCTTTACTTAGGAGGTCAGCAAGTGTAGTATCATTCTTCATCTTAAAATCTTTGAATGCAGTCAACATTTCCATCAGGTTATCCATATCTACTTCAAAATACACACGGTCTGATCTTTCTATTGCTGCAACAAGACTGTCACCAAGCGCTGCGTCGTCCTTACAGATCATATGAATCGTACCATACAGGTAAGAGGGCCTGGTCAATCCATTACCACTTATTTCCCAAAGCAGGCTTTTTTCCAATGGCCGGGGTTTTCCAGATTGTGCATTTACAGTTGTAAGACCCGTAAACATCAAAATAAACCACAACCCACGCTGCAAGATATTTTTGTTTTTCATCAATTTTTTTTTAACGTAAATCTTATTCAGTCACTATTACTATGGAAAAACCAGGCTGTCATCAGATAATTGTTTTTCCATTTTGCTAACTCTCTTTCGGCTAACAAAGGAAGACCAAAGATAACAAGATTCCGGCGGTGGATATGGTAGAAAACAGCCCTGGTGATGAGTGGTAGACAAAAATTGTAAGCGTCAATTTACGACCGCTTCCTCTCCATACATCTGGTCCTTAAACTTCAAAGAAGGCGAAGGAATCAGTGGCCCGATCTTCAGATCATTCCATTTTGCATCCACGGCTTTTATCGTATGATTATCGGCTACAATTATATTTGGCCAGTCACGATTGAAATCATCAAATTCCTTTGTCTTTCTCGTGCCATCGAAACCGATACATGCCGTATATGTTGACGTTTGATCCCGATAGTTATCGGGATTGAGGTTTGAAGTTGGTCGTTTATTAATGTGAGAATCTCTCTTGGGATCCAGATTATTACAGAATCTCCATAATGCGGTTGGCAGATCATTTGCGTCAACTGTATGCTCTACATACAGGATCATCTTCACCCCGGACATTTCTTCTAATGAACATACCTGTTCATGCAATTCTTTTATATGACCCCTCCTGTTTTTCTTTACTGAAATAATCAGGCAGGGAATTTCCTTTTTTAATAAGGTTGTGTTTACGTGATGTATTTCGGAAAATTTATCCTGGAATAGTTTTTCACCCAACTTCGTACTCTGAACTCCGAACGCTGAACTCTCATCGGTCTCTTCATCGTGTTTGGAAGTTCCATCAATACACATCTTTCCGCCGAAACCCAGTTTGCTGCAACTATGATCAAGTACATCCATCGGTCCCTGCGAGAAATAGATATCAGTAGCAGGATTTAAATTTTCAAAAACATACTTAGCGAGCCGCTCATAATTCTGAATTTTCAAATCGCCGTCAACCAACACAAGAATTTTATTAAACATCATTTGCCCGGCGCCCCACATTGCATTCATTACTTTTTGCCCCTGTCCTGCATAATCTTTCTTAATTTTTGCTATTACCAAATTATGAAACACTCCCTCCACCGGCATATCCATATCCACTATTTCAGGGATAAGCGTCATCTTTATCGGTGCTAAAAAAATTCTTTCTGTTGCTTTACCTAACCATGCATCTTCCTGTGGCGGTATACCAACTATAGTTGCAGGGTAAACCGGATTTCTTTTATGTGTAATAGCAGTGATATGAAACCGTGGATACCAATCAGGCAAAGAATAATAACCAGTATGATCGCCAAAGGGACCTTCCCAAATCATTTCATCATTGGGGTCAACATATCCCTCAATAATAAAATCAGCATCTGAAGGCACTTCGATATCAGGTTGCGTGATGCATTTCACCAACTCGACTTTTTTCTTTCTTAAAAAACCAGCGAGCATGTATTCATCAACATTTTCCGGCAATGGAGCTGTTGCAGAATAAGCGTAAACCGGATCGCCACCAAGAGCGACAGCAACCGGCATTCGTTTATTTAATTTTTTATACTCATTAAAATGCTTTGCTGAAACTTTATGCTTATGCCAATGCATTCCTGTAAGTGTTTTATCATACACCTGCATACGATACATACCGACATTTCTTGTATTTGTGTTTGGATCCTTTGTATGAATAACAGGAAGCGTAACGAATGGTCCTCCATCTTTTGGCCAACAAGTAATAACGGGCAGCCTTGTTATATCGGGTTCATGCATTATTATCTCCTGGCACTCGCCTCTGCCACTTTTTACTGCAGGCATCCATGAAGAAAATTGCCCGAGCTTAGGAAGCATTTTCAATTTATCCAATATGCCTTCTTTTGGAGCAGATAACAACTTAAACAAGCTTTCAATTTCTTTTGCCACGTCATCAAGATGCCTGACACCGAGAGCCATGCACATTCTTTTTTCGCTACCATAAGCATTCATTAATACAGGAAAATCATAACCGGTATTCTCAAATAACAAAGCTTTACCACCACCCGGTTGTTTACTCATACGATCTGTGATCTCCGCCATTTCCAGTTTGGGATCGACAAACGTTTTGATTCGAAGTAACTCTCCCTCCTTTTCTAATACATCAATAAATTGTTGCTGATTGCGATAGGCCATTTATAAAGTTGAGTTGCAAAGTTAATTTGGAATGAGCAATTGGCAATTGTCAATCGGCAATCGGCAATCGGCAATCGGTAGTTGATAAATAAAAAATTAAATCAATTACAATGGTACAGTTGGACAACCAAACTTGCCTTTTTTACCAAATCCGCGACTGCGGCCACCGCCTGCTCCACTGCCTCCAAAAGCCGGTCGAAATGATATATTAAGTCCGGTGAAGTAATAAATATCTTTTTGTTCGGCACCGCCACGTTGTGTATCCTTGGCTGGAAAAACCGGATCACCGCCCGGCACTTCATCACCACGATAGGCAAAATCAACGGCTGTTTGCCCTCGTGCTGCAAGCAGATCACTTGCGTTCGGATAGCTTGTGCTTACATCATCTAAATAATCGGTAAACAATTTACGTATGCCAACTTCGATTCCTATTCTTAGATTTTCTGTAATCGCAAATTTTACACCGCCCCCAAAAGGGATCGTTGGCTGCCACAATGAATATTCTTTTTTATTAGGATATATTCCCTGGCCTTCCGTGCTCAATGGTTTTAAAAAAACCTTTTGCCCGGTTGTATCCAGCGTATAAGGGTTAAAATGAAACACTCCAAGACCAATAAAACCATAAGGAGAAAATCTTCTTTCATAAAGATTAAACAGGTAATATTCTCCTACAACACTAATTTCAGATATTGCTGTCTCAAAGGAAAGATTTCTAAGTACCAGGTTTGGCTTCTCACTATAGATATCGCTTCCATTTACTCTCGCAAAATTATAAGCGCCGCGGATCAATATTTGGTCCTGCAATTCATAATGAACAGTTAATCCAATAAAACCATTTGTGATCTTTTTGGCATAGAGTTTATCGAGCAGATCACCATTGTAGTTGGCAAGCCCGCCTGCAACACCAACGTGCACACTTTGTGCCTGGAGAAACAGAAGATTCAAAGTAAAAATGAGGCTGAAAATTGTTTTCACGGTCAGGTTTTTGTTCAGAACGCAAAAATAAGGCCTGAATTCATTAAAAACCTATTACACAGTGTCCCCAATTCACATATTGCTATTGTTGTACATTTTTTGGACAACGGATGTTATGAATTGCAGCGGAGTTTTCTCCGTTGCCCTTGAACAATTGGGCAAATGCAGAAAATTTGATTTCGAAATTTATTCCGAAGAAATAATACCAATCCATTTCTGAAGGCGTTCCTCTCTGTTCGCCGTGCCCGGGATAGGCACTTCCTCCGGGTAACTCATCACCACGATATGCCATTTCAACTGCCTTGGGACCTTTTGCCTGCAATAAAACATTCTGATCGACATAGATGCTGCTGACATCATCAAGATAATCTGTAAAGGTTTTCCGCTGGCTGATCTCAACTCCAATATTCATGTTATCATTGATCGAATACCGTGCT
Organism: uncultured bacterium; assembly: GCA_965652775.1. Taxonomy (GTDB): domain Bacteria; phylum Bacteroidota; class Bacteroidia; order Chitinophagales; family Chitinophagaceae; genus VBAS01. The sequence continues at coordinate 5,680 of CBFGXP010000145.1, read as the reverse complement.
CCTCCTCCAAAGCCGAGCGCAAACTGAGTGAGTTTGTATGGCTTTTGTTTTGAGTATTGGGGAAGACCTTGCCCTTCGGTACTCAAGGGTTGCAGGAAAACTTTTTTACCGCTATTGTCGTATGCCCATGGATTGAAATGATACATCGATATACTTCCGAATACATAGGGAGTAAAATGCGTCGTTGAAAGATCAAGCAATGACGTTTCAATGCCAATAGAAGCTTCTTTGATCGTTGTATAAAAGCTTAGATTGCGCGGTTTTAAATAATCCCTGTTATAGCGGTCGGCGGCCTCGATGCTACCAAAAGCTATACCGCCTTTTAACGATAGCCACCTGTTGATTGATTGACGAATAGTGACTGCTGCCGTAGTTTTTGAATTTGTAAACTTGAAGCTGCTGGGGTTCAGATCGCCCTGGTAATTCATTTTACCAACAAACAAACCAAGCCAGGTTCCTTTGCTTTCATTCTGCGACCATAGGCTTAAACTAGAGAACAGCAGGCAAAAAGATATTGCCAGCAGATTTTTGAGGCTGCTTTTCATAGATAATGGATTTTAAGGGCAAATCTAAACCTGCCCGCTTTATAACGTTGCTGCCCTTTTAAAATTATTTAAGTAATAGAAATAAATCAGGATTTAAAACTGACGCCTAGTCCTGGTGATTCAGAGTAGACGATTTTGCCATTGTCATAAGTGATACCTGTGGCAATATCTTCAGCAAGTAATAAAGGCCCATCCATATCAACATGATCAAGCAATGGCAATAAATGTGCAATGGCGGCTGACCCAATTGTTGTTTCATTCATGCAGCCGATCATTACCTGCATATTAAGTTCCCTTGCTTTTTTTATCATTCTTCGTGCTGGAGTAATGCCACTGCATTTAGTAAGCTTTATATTAATGCCATGAAAGAAACCATAACATTTTTCGACTTCATTTTCTAAAGCACAGCTTTCATCCGCAAATAATGGCAACGAAGATCTTTCATAAAGAATTTTCATGCCTTCCCAATTATCTCTTGCTAAAGGTTGCTCCACTAACTCAACCCCTAACTCTTTCAGCAACGGAATTTTTTCCAAGGCCTGTTCAGTTGTCCAGCCCGCATTCGCATCAACACGAATGACAGAATCAGTATGTTGCCTCAATGCCTTCACCATTTCAATATCATTCTCCGTTCCTACTTTCACTTTATAGATCGGCCATGGTTTCGCTTTCATCTTGTCCACCATCTTTTCAATTGTGTCAATGCCGATGGTATAATCAGTAATTGGATTTTTTGAAATATCGAGGTTCCAAAGTTTATACAGCGGCTTGCCTTTCATTTTACCATACAGATCCCATGCAGCTATGTCCAACGCACAAACAAGAAATGGATTGCCGGGGAAAAGATGATGCAGGTAATGCCAGTAACGTTCCGGTTCAGTGAAAGCAAATTTTTCGACAAAGGTTTTTTTGTTTTCGAGATGCTCAATCATTTTCTCAACCGTAATATTATAATATGTAATTGCTGGTGCCTCGCCGTAACCTTTTATGCCGAAATGCTCGAGCTCAACAATTAATGTAGGTTGGTGTGTTTTTGTACCTCTTGAAATAGTAAAGGGGTAACGAAAAGGAAGATCGAATTTGTAATGATTCACTTTCATGTTTCAAATATAGGCGTGGAAATTTTATCTGTTTCATCTCCCGCTACTATCAATATAGTCTCTAAGCTCCTCGTTGAATTCATCTTCATTTAGAAGGTCTTCAAGCAACATGTGCATCCGGTATTTCCATTCATTGTTGGGATCAGCGGGAACATTGATTCTTTCCTCGTGTGGGTTTTCCCTGCGGAGTGTTTCACTCATGCCAAGAATATCCTGCAGTTGAAATATGCTCCACATGGCCGGAGAGTATAAATGCTGAATGATTATTGCACGATTGATCCAGGGTTCACAATAGAAAGGCGGATCACCGTAATGCCCCAATACATGGCGATAGAATGAAGCAATTTTTGCTTTATCCTCCTCCCACCAGCCACGAATTGTACTCATGTCATGGGTGGATGGTGTAATAACTGACAGGTACGGTGCTTCCGATGGAATAAAAAATTCTGAACCTGTTTTTTTAGGCATCCGCTGAATTTCCAAACTCAGGATACCCAATTGTTGCATTACATCAGGCACACAATGCGGAACCATTCCCAGGTCTTCTCCACAAATAAGCATATTAGTGGCCCGTTTCAAATAAGGTAACTTATGCATCGCTTCCTTCATCCAGAAATCATCCTGGCGTTTGAAAAAATAATCGATATAAAGATCGTATAGCTTTTGTTTTTGTTCATTATCGAGATAGCGGAAAGAGATTGTTTTGTCTGCGCCGATCCTGAAATGAAATTGGTGGCCTTCTGAATTCATCTCTTCAAACAGGATAACGTTTGATATAAGATCAAACAGCCCTTTCTTCATTTTTTCATTCCCTTCTTCTTCGGCCAGTGCCGCAATATGCTTTTCTACTTTTTCTTGTGTATCATATTCAGGTTTCAGGTCATATAACCCAAACTCTTTTCTTATAAGATAATGTCCTTTGATATTTGGTGAATCTTCTCCGAAAATTTCATCAAGCACCGCATCATTAATAAAAGGTTTACACAAACGAGTATGATCGAACCAAATTCCTCTTTCTCCAAATTCATTTACATGCACAGGAATGGCCGGAACAAAATGACCCATAATGCCCTCTATTGCGTGAACCGGGATACTCCATATTCTGAAAAACCCAAGTATATGATCAATGCGGAATGCATCAAAATAATTACTCATTTGCTCAAATCTTCTGCGCCACCATTCGAAGTGGTCCTCCTGCATTTTTTTCCAATTGTAAGTTGGGAAACCCCAATTCTGACCCTTTACCGCAAAATCATCAGGCGGAGCACCAGCCTGCCAATCCATATTATACAGATCAGGATCAACCCAGGTATCACATCCGTAACGATAGACGCCAATTGGAATATCTCCCTTCAGCACGATCCCTTTCTTATGACAATAGTCTGCTGCTTCTTTTAATTGTTTGTGTAAGTGAAACTGAATAAAATAATGAAAAGATATTTCGCGGTTTGCTTCAGCATTTTTAGTAAGCCTTTCTACTGCCTTTTTATTATATGCAGCAAAGCCTTCCCACCGGCTACAATCAGCAGTTTTGTATTTATCCCTCAGGTAACAAAAGGCTGCATAAGGCATAAGCCAGTATTTATTGGCTGAATAAAAATCTTTAAATTCTTCATCTTCAAAAAACTGTTCAGATGTATTATCGAAAATCTGATTCAGCACTTCAAGCTTTGTCTTCACGACCTCCACATAATCAACATGGGGAAGTTTGTTTAGCTGTTGTTGTTTTTCTGCTAATACTTTAACCTTTGCACCATTCGATTTACCTGCTACCTTTTCAAGATTGATATAAACAGGATGCAACGCAAACGCAGAAATAGCCGCGTAGGGATATGAATCGGACCAACTATGATTCGCAATGGTATCATTTACCGGGAGTATCTGAATGAGCCGAAGGCCCGTCGTCTTTGCCCAATCAGCTAACAATTTCAGGTCGGTAAATTCACCAACGCCAAAACTTCTTTTACTCCGTAAACTAAAAACAGGAATTGCTACCCCGGCACCTTTCCATGTATTATTTGGCAAATGAACAAAACCATCATGCAGGATATTCAGCTTCTTTTTTTCGGGTTCGGCAAAAACGATCCTGTTGTCACCCTCTTCAAAATGTATAAACCTTTTTTCTTTTTTATTATAAATACCATACTTATATGCTAAAGGGAAAGTCTCGTCGGAAAGATCAAGCTTAATAGTCCACCAGTTTTCTTCTTTACTTAATAAAACCGGTTTTACCATATGCCACTGACCCAGTTCTTTTCCACTACCACCGATACAAACACATTCATTGTTTTTTAGCAAGGGAGCTTTTACTTTGAAAATATGTGTGATTTTCTGTTTTGATCTGGCAGTTGATTTTGAAGGTGGTCTTTTTAATAATATATTTTCAAATGGAGCTGAGTAAAAAACATTCTCATACTCCCCGGCATGATTCCAGGTATCGACGATCTGAACCTCTTTTACGCCATGATCCGGCACCTCGATCAAACGATCTTTTCCAAACTCAGGGATGATCTCGCCGTCTTTGTTGCGAAGGATATATTTATAATGAACCGGGGAAGCCTTTTCCTTGTCTATTTTTATATTGGCGACCCAAAAATCCTCATTAAGGTAAGACATGGGAATCGCCCCTTTAATAAGGTCTGTTCCCAACTCGCCGTTATCGCTGATCCATAATGATTGGCCAAAGGAAGTCTTGAATCGTAAATAAAATTGTATTCTCATAAAATGGTCAGGCAATCAGATAATCAATCCTTACGGTCTGTGCTTTTATGCGCTTTATATGCTCCGGCCTGTGTGTATTTTTTACACATTGAACGAAAGTAATAAAAAGTTCATTTAAAACAGCGATTTTTAACCTGCAAGGACGCAAAGGTGTTAAACCAAAATCATGAGTAATAAATTCGCTCGCTGGAACCGGCTTTTTCTGTTTTGCCTTGGATTGTTCATTGGCGGGGCTTTCGCCATGAAATGGATTGAAAGTGATCTCATTTATAATAATGAAAAGATATCCATCTTCGGATTGGAATTGTTTTATCCCAGGGAAAAGATCACAGAAATATTTTCAGGCATCAATGATAAAGTAAGAACCATTCTGAATTACCATTTAAGTTTCGACTTCATTTTTATGGCAGGTTGTTTTCCGGGCATAGCAAGTCTTTGCATGATGGCATCAGAAAGGCTGACGTCAAAGAACATAAAAAGGGTGTTATTCATTTTTGCTTTCCTTCAATTGTTCGCATGGGCTTTTGACATTATAGAAAATTATTATTTACTAAGATGGTTAAGCCACCCCGTTATCGGAAACGAATTCGGATTTTTCCATGTCATTGTTTATAGCAAGTGGGCAATCGCTCTAGGCGGCACTCTCACCGCTTTATCAACACTAGTTGCATCATTGTTCAAAAGAAAAAATCCACAAACTGCAATTTGAAATTTAAAATTGAATCCCCTTCCCCTATCTTTGCTCCAGCAAAAATTATTTGAGCATGGAGCAACAAAAAAGTTCTACAATGATCTGGTGGGTTATATTCCTGGCCTCAACTGCGGGTCTTATTTTTGCGATTTACGCTCATTGGGAATGGCTCACGTTAATTTTACCTTTTGTTGCAACTTCTTTTGTTAAGGCTTTAAGAATAATGTAAAGATTTTCATTTTCACCTTTTGTTGAAGACGAACTAATTGCTTATAAAAAACCCGGCCGAGGCCGGGTTTTTAGTTTTCATCAGTTAAGGCTCCATCTGCGCATCATGGCACTGGCAGACTTTGCTTGTCTTTGCCTGTTCCACATGTCCTGCACAGTAAATGTGTTCTTTTTCTGATTTTTTACAGTTGGGGTTTTCGCCACTGTTTCTTTCACTTCATTGAACAACTGATCTTTTGTTTTTTCATCTAATTGTTCATGTACGGGCATAATAATGCTCTTCATAATACTCTCCTTTTTTTTAATCTGTCGGTTAACAATCGTCTGAGCTCTTTCGGGAAGTAATAAAACCAGGAAATTTAAATAGGACTGGTTAGGTTACGTTCTTTGTAGTT
>CBFGXP010000144.1:0-10193 GCA_965652775.1 uncultured bacterium | reverse complement strand
TATCCATAATACCCTTCACAAAAAGTCACGATGCACATGACCCGCATAGTTTTATTGTTTCAGGTAATGATATACATATCGGCGTGATCACTGATATTGGTTATGCATGTAAACATGTAATAAAACACTTCAAACTATGTGATGCAGTATTTCTGGAATCCAATTATTGCCAGCAAATGCTATCAGACGGGCCTTACCCATTGCACCTGAAAAACAGGATCAGCAGCAGGAAAGGACATTTATCCAATGAACAGGCGCTGGAGCTTTTTTTAAATCATAAGCCCCGGAACCTGCAACTCCTGATACTGTCACATCTTTCGCAAAACAACAACCGGCCGGAAATTGTCAGCAAAATGTTCTCAGAACATGCGGGTAACGTCAAAGTAGTGATCGCATCCCGCCATAAGGAAACTGAATTATTCAACATTGAAAGGAATCATATCGTAAAATCCACAAGAATCTTAAAAAAGATAAAAGAAAACAAAGCTCAATTATCTCTTTTTGATTATTAATTTTTAAAGCGGTACTTATTTGTATTAAATTTGGCAGAACCATTAATTGTGCACCCTGATCATGAGACGCCTTATTCCATATTTATTTGCTTCGATTTTTTTGTTTGCTGCTTGTAATGATCATTTAAAGATCGAAAAGAATGATGATCCGCAAGGCTATGCGGATTCACAGTTTGTGGGCTCATGGAAAATAACGGCTTTAAATTCTGATGTAGCTTACGATTGGAATAACGATGGCACTACTGAAAGAGATATTTATAGCACCTGGTCATTGTGCCAAAAAGACAACCTCTTCACTTTTACCGGCGATACTGCGACGAGTGCAGATAAGAAAGGAACATTTAAGATTGACTGTTCTGTTACTAAAAACGGCGTGTGGCAAATTTACGATACCAAACATTTGGTTTATACACCGTCAGGACTTGGCACGGAATCCGAGAAGGTTATTAGTATGACTTCAGTTCAGTTTAAAACAATCCTGTTATTAACACTAAACGGCCAGCCAGCAACAATTACTAAAACCTGGACAAGGCAATAGAAAAACCCCGATTAAATCGGGGCAATTCACTTTTTCAATTTATGGATCTTGATTTATGGCTGTGCGGCATTATTTTTTACCGTCTTTAATGTTGCCAATAATCTTCCATTCGGCAATTCAGAAGCTGTATAATACAGATTTACTTTTTTGCCTTCTTTGAATTTTGGCAGCGCAAAAATGTCTTTCACGTTACAGGAAACTTTGGCAGATGCATCCTTTGCATCACCAAAACGCCACTCTTTTAAGACAACATTTTTCTCGTCTTTAATGGTAACAACACGGCTTTTCCCCGGTTTTCCACAATGATAATATCGTATTGCTAATTGGCCATTGCTTGCACTCTGATCCAATTCAATGGTTTTAACAGCATTCATCTTTTCTCCATATTGCTGTAAAATAAGTTTATCATTCAGATAAACCTCAAAGCCTTCGCCTCCGAAATTATTTTTAGCTGCATAAATAGTTTCAGCTGTTTTTAAGGTAAACGAGAACAAAACCCCGCTAAGTGTGACCAGCAACACAAAAAGAATTGCTGGTTGATAATTGAACTTTTTCATGGCAAAAAAATTTAGTTGTTTAATAATTTTTAATTCTGGTACAAGGTAAATCTGAAAACCACCAGGAAACAACAAACTTTGATGAGATGTGAGTGGGCCTTGACTATCTGCAACATTAATTTCTTTTCTTCCTCGAGTTTATTAAAAAGATCAGAAGAGTAACGATAAGCAAAACTGTGGAACCATAAACAAGATAGCTAAGCGGCATATGGTTAAAGATATGCTTTTCTTATTCGCTGTTCGTGTAGTGTAATATGCCTTTTATGTAATAAAGCTTTATACGTGTTTATTGGTTTCTTAATTTAATTCTACAAATATTTTTTATGGAAAAAATTCTTGCTGCTGGCGTGTTGTTAATTTCTGCAACAGTTTCTTGCCAGGATGCTGCAAAAAACACAAACCATAACTGGGAAGTAAGGATGACTCAAAAAGATGAACCGGGAAAGAAATTTACCTTGGACATTACTGTACTTGATATTTCAACCAGGCAACCGGTAAAAGATGCTGAAATATTTGCTTATCATACCAACCATAAGGGAGATTATGTAAATGATGCAAAAGGAGTAGCAAAAATCCATGGTACCGCCTGGAGCAACGAAAAAGGAGCAATACGTTTGATCACTATTTACCCACGGGGTTATAATGATTCTCCCACCGGTGAGCATATTCACTTCCGAACAAAGGCCCGCGGGTATAACGGTGGTGGCACCGATCTGTCATTTTGGGATTTTCAGCAAAAACAACTGGACTATAAAAATCCGGTCGTAACAAAGGTTTATCTTGAAACACTGGAAGAAAAAAATGGAGAGCTTTTTGGAAAAGCGATCTTATACATGAAGAAAAATTAAACCAGAACGTATCAATACATAAACAACTTTCTAAAAGGAAAGTTTTTGTTTTACTTTAGACAAGTAAAACAGATTTATGAAAGTTACTCCTCTTTTTATAGTCACAGTCCTTCTCTCCAGCTGCAACACAAAATCCGCATCATCTCAATCTGCTTTTGATAAAATTTTCGATTCCGTCTTCAAAGCCGATAAACCCGGAGGCGCGGTTTTGATAGCAAAAGATGGAGAGGTCATCTATAAGAAAGGATTTGGGATAGAAGATATCACGACTAAAAAAGCAATTGATTCAAAAACACTTTTCAATGTCGGTTCGATCAGCAAAACATTCGTTGCATTTGGCATTCTGCAACTGGCAAAACAAAATAAACTTTCCCTTGATGATGATATTTATAAATATTTCCCTGATTTTAAAGATAGCTCGATAGCGAAGAGAGTAAAGATCCGTCATTTGCTCACTCACACATCTGGTCTACCCGATATACGAAAGGTGCAGGAAAATAGTGTGTTTTATTTAACGGCAAAAGACGAAGAGAATTGGGCGCCGATCAAAAAAGCTGATAGGCTCGAATTTGAACCGGGTGAAAAATTCAAATACTCAAACCCCGCATTCAATGCCCTTGCATTGATAATTGAAAAACTAAGCGGAACAAAATGGCAAACTTATATTCAAAAGAATATAATGGGACCCGCAGGAATGAAAACGTCCACCATAACCGATGGCCCACATCCTCAATCTGGTGTTTCGCATGGTTATGTGTTTGATGGTAAAAATTATCTCGAAAACGATTATGGTGAAGAGCCAACTTTTGCAGCATCAGGTAACGGAGGCGTGTGGAGCAGCGTGGAAGAGCTCTGGAAATATGAACAGGCTATACAGAAAAATATTTTTCTTGACAGCGCATGGCTAAAAGAATCAAGAACAATTCAGAATTTTTCGAACTGGAAAGACAGTACACCTGCCTTCATTGGGCTTAGCTGGTTCATAACCAGAACCAGTAATCAGGATATGATCGGTCACACCGGTTCACAGGGTGGTTTCAGGGCCGACTATGTTTGGCTACCGGAACAAAAAATATTTTATGTCATTCTTTGCAATACTCCAAAACCGTTGCCGGGAATAAGAGACAAAGTATTATCAATAGCCTTGAAAGAACATTAAGATGATAACTATTGAACAAGCCAGGAAAGCCGCTTTATCATTACCGGAAACAGAAGAAAAACCCCATTTCGATCTCACAAGTTTTCGGGTTAAGAATAAGATCTTTGCTACCATCCATGCTGATAAAAACTATGTAATGGTAAAACTATCACTTATTGATCAGTCAGTTTTTTGCTCATACAGCAAAGAAGTGATCTTTCCCGTTCCCGGCGGCTGGGGGAAAAAAGGTGCAACGTTCATTGATCTAAAAAAGGTTAAGAGATCTATGCTTATTGATGCGCTGGCAACAGCATGGAAGACAGTGGCCCCGGTTAAACTCGTTGAAAAATATTTCGGAAAATAAATTTCTTAATTTTACTACGACGATTTATTGGCGTTATGGAACTCTACGGCAAACTTTTAAACATCGCTGTTCCTTTCTTTCTTTTTTTCTTCATAATTGAAAAAATTGTTGAATGGAAAAAAGGCCTACACGTTATCCGCGGACTTGACAGTGTGGCAAGTTTCAGCAGCGGAATTACTAATGTGGTAAAAGACGTGCTGGGTGTTGGTGTCACTATTATTACTTACGGCTGGCTGGTAAATAAAATTGCTATTTTTCATATTCAGGCGACAGTTCTTACCTATATCATCGCTTTTCTTGTAATAGATTTCCAGGGGTATTGGGTGCATCGCTGGTGTCATAAAATAAATTTCTTCTGGAATTATCACATCATTCACCACAGTAGTGAGGAATTCAATCTTTCCTGTGCGTTGCGCCAGTCAATTTCTAATTTTATTAATTTTTTTACTTTCTTACTTATCCCGGCAGCAATACTTGGCGTACCAAAAGAAGTAATAGCGATCGTTGCTCCTCTTCATCTCTTCTTACAATATTGGTATCATACACAGCTGATCGGCAAAATGGGGTTCCTGGAACATATCCTTGTTACTCCTTCCCATCACAGGGTGCACCATGCTATCAACAAAGAATACATGGATAAGAACTTATCGCAGATATTTATTTTTTGGGATAAACTCTTCGGAACCTTCCAGCAAGAACTCGATGATGTGAAACCGGTATATGGTGTAACAAGACCAGTAAAGACCTGGAACCCGATAAAAATAAATTTTATCCATTTGTGGTTATTGATAAAAGATGCATGGCGGACAAAAAGTGTAAAAGACAAATTCAGGATCTGGTTTATGCCAACGGGTTGGCGCCCCGATGATGTAAAAGAAAAATACCCGGTTGATCATATCGCGGACGTTTACAATTATAAAAAGTTTGATACGCCTGCTACAAAAGCATTTATCGCATGGAACTGGTCGCAAATGTTCTTTAATTACTTTTTACTCATTTATTTTTTTGCTTTCATTGCACAAATAGGGACGCCACATATTTTCTATTACGGAGCCTTCATATTTATTTCTATTTATGCTTATACGGATCTAATGGATGGTAACCGTTATGCCTTTTATCTGGAATTAATAAAATCAATAACCGGTTTAGTTGTTATCTACTATTATGGTGATTGGTTCTTCTCTTCGCAGCACTGGCCCTGGTATCATTATGTGGTTGGGTTTTATTTTATTATTTCTGTTTTGGCCGCGGGTTATTTTGCATTTTATGAAATGAAGAAAACCGACCAGCAAGTTTCTTTAGCGTGAGAATTATTTAAACCTTAAGAATTTAAACCGGCCTCGCCGGGGCCTGATGAAATTGGTGTAATTTTAGATGTAAAGCAACCTGAGCGGCTGCGCCTCCGATTATTTAACCGAAATATTTCAACCCTTGTTAACAGCCCGGGAATTGAGCGAACATATTGCTGGTTGTGTAAAGAACAACAGGGACAGTCAAAAAACTATCTACAGTTCGTTTTATGGCTATGCTATTGCAATATGCGATCGATATTCCGGGAACAATGACGATGCTGTGGAAATTCTCAATGACGGATTTTTGAAAATCTTTAAAGAAATACATAAATATCAGCCGGCATATGCTGATACTGTTGCTTCTTTCAAAGGCTGGATAAGAAAAATTATGGTATATACTGCAATTGATCACTATAGAAAGATCAAAAAACATATGAACGGGCATGTTGACCCGGTCACATTGCAGCTAGCCTCGTCGCAGGAAACAGCCCTTGACAGATTATCATACCAGGAAATATTAGCGGCCGTGCAGCAATTATCACCAGCCTATCGCACTGTGTTCAACCTGTTTGTTATGGAAGGATTGAGCCATGATGAAATATCAACTAAGCTGGGTATTGCTGAAGGCACTTCTAAATCCAACCTTGCAAAAGCGAGAATGCACCTGCAAAAAATATTAATAAAACGAACCGAACAAGAGTACAAAAGAAATGCAGTCTGAGAACTTTGATAAGAAGATTAGAGATTCGTTAAGCCAGCGTCCTCCCGGAAATGATAACCCGGCCTGGGATAAAATGGAAGTGCTGCTTGATAAACACATGCCTGCTGAAAAAAAAGACAGGAGAAGGATCTTCTTTATTCTTTTCGGCTTCCTGCTATTGGGTGGCGGAGCATTTCTAACCTGGAAAAATAATGACGGAAACAAAAATGAGATCACTTCAATTAGTGCTCAAAAACAAAATACAGGCACAGAAGAAAAAAATAATCAACCCAAAATGGACAAGAACCTTTCTTCTCCTGTAGCTCCCGAAGCCACCAACACCGAAACAGAAGGATCGGCAGAAAATCCTCGTACCAATTCGTTCGATCCGCTGGCTGGTGACGAGACAAAAATTAATACTGCACGAAAAATAGTGAGCCCTAACAAAAAAGCACCTAACACTGATGTTACGCAACCAGCCCGGGCAAAACAAACTATCGACGACTTAGCCAGGAGCACCGAACCGGACAAAACATTAATTGAAAAACTTACAAAAAGTGAACCTGACCTAACAATACCTGAAAAGAACGAGCTCACAAAACAACCAGAAAAAGCAATAACTGAGAATAAGCTTGAAGAACAAAAAGGCGAAACAAAAGAAACCAAACCCATAGCAATCGAAAAAATTGATGATAAAAAACTGAATACGACAAGTTCATTTTCTAATAATTTCTTTTTTACAGTTTCGGCAGGCCCTGATTTTAGTACAGTTGGCGGTAACGCAGGTGACGTCAAACTGACCTATGGTGCCGGCATTGGTTATCAGATTTCAAAAAGATTTTCTGTAAGAACGGGGTTCTATGTGGCAAGAAAAGTTTACTCCGCTGACCCTGACGATTATAATCCTCCCCACAATTTTTGGGCATGGTATCCGAACCTGGAAAATATTGACGCGGATTGTAAAGTTTATGATATTCCTATAACAGTAGATTATAAAATAAGTAATAAGAAAAAAGAAAGCTGGTTTGTTTCAGCCGGTGTTTCCAGTTTGCTGATGAAAGAAGAAACTTATGAGTATTACTTTAAACCAGCTTACAGCCCGACCTATGTGACCTACAGCCGCACAATCAATAATGAAAATAAACATTATTTTTCTGTGTTGAATTTAGCAGGTGGTTACACAAGAGTGCTTAACAAAAATATAAGTCTGCAGGCAGAGCCTTACGTAAAAATAGCAATGGATGGTGTTGGTTATGGAAAAGTAAAACTCAACAGCGGCGGCGTGCTGTTTTCTGCTGTCATTAAGCCTTTTGCTAAAAAATAGTCAGGCAGACTCCGAACTCCCGACTCTGAACTCCTAAATTATTTCCTTCAGTTTTTCAATCACAGTATCAATCTCAGCCGTTGTATTGTACTTGCTAAATGAAAAACGCACTGGTACAAGATTCGGATTGTTATTTATCGCTCTTATTACATGTGAGCCAACATCCGCCCCGCTGCTACAGGCACTACCACCAGATGCACAAATATTATTGATATCAAGATTGAATAATATCATTTCCGACTTCTCTGATTTGGGAAATGATACATTGAGCACCGTGTATAAGCTTTTGCCATTATAATCGCCATTGAATCTTACACCAGGAATTCTTTTATTCAATTGTTCGATCATATATGTTTTCAACGATTGAATATATTGAGATTCTTTTTCCATATTTTTCTCGGCTATTTCCAAAGCTTTTGCAAAACCCACTATGCCATACAAATTTTCTGTGCCTGCCCGCATATTTCTTTCCTGCCCTCCTCCATAGATCATCGGTCTTACTTTGATATTATCATTCACATATAATATCCCCACTCCTTTTGGCCCATGGAATTTATGTCCTGCGCCCGTTGCAAAATGAACAGGCTTTTTACGCAGATCAATTTTATAATGCCCGACTGTTTGCACTGTGTCAGAATGAAAAATAGCATTATACTTTTTGCAAATTTCCCCCGCAGTATAAATATCAAGCAGGTTGCCGATCTCATTATTTGCATGCATAAGCGATACAAGGCATCTTTCTTTACGGGAGGCAAGTTGCTTTTCGAGATCATTCAGATCAATATGACCATCCGGCAGCAATTTTACAAAACTTGTGGTGATAGTTCCTTCATGATCCAAATGTTCGACGGCATGGAGCACTGCGTGGTGCTCGATCGGTGACGTAATAATATGCTTACATCCAAGATCACGAATGGCAGTTGAAATGGCCATATTATCACTTTCAGTACCACCGCTGGTAAAAAATATTTCACCCGGGTTTGCATTTAAGATCCTGGCCACCGTTTTTCTGGCATTCTCAATAGCGAGCCTTGATTCTCTGCCATAAGAATAAATAGAAGAGGGATTACCAAAATGAGTTGTCATATAAGGCAACATGGCATCAAGTACTTCTTTATCAAGGGATGTAGTGGCGGCGTTATCTAAATAAATTCTTTGCATAATATAAAGAGGCGCAAAGATAATTAATCGTAGCTGAGTGAAGAATCGATTGTATGAAATGATGCAAACGATGGACTTACCGTTTGACTGGGGTGCAAAAAGCCTGCACCCTGCTTGCAACAGCGCAAATCAAATGTATATTTATAATGGCACTTCCGCAGGAATAAGCTTTAAATTAAAACGGCTTCGACAAACGCCCGACGTTGGTTGCCAAATTAAATGACACTCCGTAAATTTTTAAAAATCGTATCTGGACTGCTTATCCTCTTTGTGCTTGCTGTTGGACTGATTTCAATAAATCATCCTATAATTTTAAAATGGGTGACAGGTTCTGCAAGACACCACGGCAAACCAATTCCAGCTACAATTTATACAAACGGACAAGTGAATGATCACATCAAAGTTTTTTATACTGATAAAGCAAATAATTATTTATTAAGCTTAACAGGATATGACAGTTTAGGAGAGTTGAAATTTATAAGCATTGACTTGAATGAAAAATGGATTGGCAGGCCAGTTGGAACGTCTAAACACGACTACGACTTTATTGCGGGACATTTATTTCAAAGCGAAACTGGTGGACATTTTGCTCCTTTTCAAGACGACAAAAAAGGATTCAATTTTGATCCACAACTTTCATTTACTGACAAACAAATAAAATTCAACATGCCGCCAAACAAATTAAAGTTTGATAGCGTAAGAATAAAATTTAATTAAGATCGCATGAAGAAAAACAGCAATCGTATGGCCAAAAGCGGGTCAGAAGAATCATGTTCCTCAGTATTTCGCTTTTCAGTAGCGTTCGGGCCTGACTTGCTTTGCTGCCACAATAAAAGGTTTTACGCCCTTGTTAGTGTTCTCCTGAGTTCTCTTTCAAGTATGGTTAACTATCAATCATTGCACCAACAACCGACTTTGATAACGTTTCTTGATTTGAGTTGTTGGTGATGAGAACTACTGACGTCTTTTCATGAACTGCGAACACCAGCAACGGCGTAAAAAAACGATGCAAACGATGTATTAAACAGGTTATTTTGACGACAAAAACTTCCGTTTAGTTTGTAACTTTCTTTAATGAAACCATTAATCACCTTAAAGCCTTTCCAGCATCGCGGAGGTGAACAGATCGGCATCTACTTCCAAAATAATTTAACGCTGAATATTATTATAAAGAACAAAGCAGCCGGCAAATGGAGCCAAACAGGTAAATGCTGGTATGTACCGATGAACAGGGAAACGTTTGAAAAAATAAAGAAGATATTACCAGGTGATGTAACGGTGGATGCCACAGCTTTAAAAAAATATCTTGAAAATAAAAATAGCCATTCGGAAAAAAATTCTGTTTTAGTTATATCCAACCAAAGTTTTAATAATCCTGTACACCAAACAAATACAAATCAGCTAAGACTCAAGGCCCATATTCCTGATGTAAACAAACATGTATTGCCGGCGATGCAACAAATGCTGAAACTGAAAGCTTTTAGCCCCTCTACTATCCGAACCTACCTGAATGAAATGGCGCAATTACTGATTGCCATAAAGAATATTCCTGCAGATGAATTAAAACCCGAACACTTGAAACGCTACCTGGTTTATTGTTATGAAAAACTTGGACTAAAAGAGAATACATTGCATAGCCGGATCAATGCTATGAAATTTTATTATGAAAAAGTTTTAGGCAGGGATAGATTCTTTTGGGAAATCCCCAGACCGAAAAGAGCTTTTCAATTACCGAAACTTCTTAATGAAAATGAACTGG
>CBFGXP010000143.1:0-10237 GCA_965652775.1 uncultured bacterium | reverse complement strand
TCTGTTTCTCTACTCACCATTCACAACTCACCACTCACTATTTGATCCAAATAAAAAACACAAACAAATAGATCCAAAGAATATCTACAAAATGCCAATACGTTGCCATCACCTCAACACCTGTGCTCCCGTAAGTTTTTGTCTTACCAAAAAACGCTTTAATAAACATCACTATTAATGCTATTGCTCCACCCAATACATGCAATGCATGTAAACCAAATATCACATACAAAAACTGCCCGGCACCTGCAACACCTTTAAATTGAATCCCGCTATTCCAGAGTTGCATAAAGCCATTCCATTGCATCGCAATAAACACAATTCCCAGTATTGTCGTTACAGCCATCAGCTGACGATAACGATTCATTTCCCTTTGTTTGAAAGAACGTAATGCCATTTGTATTGTAAGACTGCTCAACAGAATGGCGGCTGTTGAATACCAAAATACCGGTGGCGTTTTTACTTCCTGCCAGCTTGCCTGGTTGCTTTTAACAATATAGGCGCTGGTCAACCCGGCAAACATCATTATGATGCTTCCAATTGCGATCCACAACGTGAATTTATGTGGATGAATTTTTTTTCTTTGTTGCATACTCACTGCTTCCATATCACATTTTTATAATTTATCTCCTAATAACGCGAATAAAATAACCGGCAAATAAATATAGCTGCTAAACATTACTCTTCTTGCCGCTTTCACTTCCATCTCCCGGTATAATCTTACACATTGCCACACCATAAACAGATTAGCCGCAGCAACGATAAAAAGACTAACAATTCCGCTCATCCCTATTAAATAAGGAACCACGCCAATTGGCAAAAGCAACATTGAATAGATCACTGTCTGCAATGCCGTGAATTTGGTTGGTCCTTTTTCACTTGGCAATAATTTGAACCCCGCTGTACTGTAATCTTTATAAGCGATCCAGCATATTGCCCAAAAATGCGGGAACTGCCACAAAAACTGGATACCAAATAAAACCCATCCGCCGATGCCAAGTGTTTCATCACCCGCTGCCCATCCAATTAAGCAGGGCAACGCACCTGGAAAAGCGCCAACAAGAACAGCGATGGCATTTACTTTTTTTAATGGCGTATAAACAAACGCATATAAAAAAAGACTGAGCGCTGCCAGACCAGCTGATGTCCAATTGAAATAATATCCAAGGATAAAAATTCCAACTACACCAGCAACGATTGCAAATATCCATGCCTCGGTAACACTCATTCTTCCGGCAGCAACGGGCCGGCTTGCTGTGCGTTTCATCATTGCATCCGTATCTTTTTCCACTGCCTGGTTAATGGCATTAGCACTTCCCGTTACTAACAGGCCACCGATAGCAAGCAATATGGTCATCTTCAATGGATTTACATATTTACTTTCTATTCCCGGCACCAATAAATAAGCAAGCACACTGGAAAATACCACCATGATGCTCAATGAAAGCTTGATCAGCTTCAGGTAATCCTTGATCTTACCAGTAATATTTAAAGAACTACTACTATTATTATCACTCTTCATTTTTTATTCTCTTCACAAGTCCCTTTGAGAAATTTAGGGGCTTAATGATCTTTGCTTTCATTCGGACCCACAGGTTCTGTCTGCGGAATAAACTCTCTGCCATCTTTACCATAATCATAAGCCCAGCGATGAACTTCAGGAATTTCACCAGGCCAGTTTCCATGACCCGGGTTTATCGGTGTTGTCCATTCAAGTGTATTAGAGCCCCATGGATTTGGAGTTCTGACCTTTCTTCCCTTGAAAATAGAATAGAAGAAATTAAATACAAACATCAGCTGCATTGCAAACACTATTATTGATACAACGGTGATCATTTTATTAAGGTCATCGAACTTGTTGAATGAATGCCAGTCCCGCAGATCAAGATAACGACGTGGCACACCAGCCAACCCTTCATAATGCATTGGCCAGAAAATAAGATAAGCGCCGATGATTGTTACCCAGAAGTGAATATAACCAAGGGTATTATTCAAATAACGGCCAAACATTTTAGGGAACCAATGATAAATACCTGCAAACATCCCAAACATTGAAGCAACACCCATTACAATATGAAAGTGTGCAACAACGAATTTTGTATCGTGTAAGTGAATATCAATAGTTGAGTTTCCCAGGAATAAACCAGTTAATCCCCCTGAAATAAATAAGCTTACAAAACCAATTGCAAATAATGTAGCTGGCGTAAAACGAATATTACCGCGCCACAATGTGGTGATCCAGTTAAATACTTTAATCGCTGACGGTACTGCGATCAGCAACGTTAATAATACAAAGAAGGCTCCAAGGAAAGGATTCAATCCTGTTACAAACATGTGATGGGCCCATACAAGAAATGCGAGAATTGCAATTGCAAACAACGAACCCACCATTGCCATGTACCCAAAGATTGGTTTCCTCGAATTCACACTAAGAATTTCTGACACCATTCCCATGGCTGGTAAAAGAATAATGTAAACTTCCGGGTGCCCAAGGAACCAGAACAAGTGTTGGAAGAGAATTGCACTTCCTCCTTCATTAGGTAAAATTTGCCCGGCTATATAAATATCACTCAGGTAAAAACTTGTTCCGAGGTTTCTGTCAAACAAAAGAAGTATAGCGCCTGAAAGAAGAACAGGGAAAGAAAGTACACCAAGGATCGCAGTAAAAAGAATTGCCCACATCGTTAATGGCATTCTTGTCATACTCATTCCTTTTGTGCGCATATTTAAAATAGTGGCGATATAATTCAAACCACCAAGCAATGATGATACAATAAACATGGCCATACTGACAAGCCAAAGATCCATACCGATCCTTGAGCCTTCTCCTGCCTGGTGCAATGCACTCAATGGTGGATACACCGTCCACCCCCCCGATGCCGGACCTGTATGTACAAACAACGATGCAAACATGATAACGCTGGCTATAAAGAAAAACCAGTAAGAAAGCATGTTAAGAAAAGGAGAAGCCATATCTCTCGCACCGATCTGGAGAGGAATCAAGAGATTTGCGAATGTTCCGCTAAGGCCTGCTGTTAACACAAAGAACACAAGCACCGTTCCGTGTATAGTTACCAGCGCATAATAAAATTCTGGTTGTATCACACCACCTTTTGCCCACTTACCAAAAAAAGTTTCAAGTATCGGGAATGTTTGCTCAGGAAAACCAAGTTGCAAACGGAATAATACGGAGAACAAACCACCAATGATTGCCCATACAATACCTGTGATCAAAAACTGTTTGCCGATCGTTTTATGATCCTGGCTAAAAATATATTTGGTGATAAATGTCTCTTTATGATGATGGACATGGTGTTCATCATGGTGTACTTCATGATGGGTGATTACTTCGGCATGTCCATGCATATTTGCGTCGTTGCTCATAATTCACTTTTTTAAGATTTCCGCCTGCGGCGGATTATCAAAAAATTTATAATTTCTATTGCGGCACTACTGCTGCAATTTTAGTGGTCACTGTATCAGTTTTCGGTGCATTTGGATCTTTATCCGGAAATGCCAGGTAATACTTAGGCTTTTGCTTCGCCATCCACAAATCAAATTCTTCCTGCGATTCTACAACAATTGTTCCCCTCATCTTAAAATGTCCTTGCCCGCACATCTGGTCGCATGAAAGTTCATATACAAAATCAGGATCATTGTTTTCTTTCTTCATTTGTGCGGTGGTCTTAATCGGGGTAAACCACATGGTAGTTGGCGTACCGGGTACTGCATCCATTTTCAAACGGAAATGAGAAAGACCCACATCATGAATTACATCTTTTGCATTAATGACAAGTTTCACCGGTTTATTTACCACGAGATGAAGATCTGCACCGGTAACATAGATATCATCGTGGTTTGCCGGGTCATCCCATAATTGTCCTAAAGGATTATTAGCTCCTTCATCAATTGCTTTATAGAATTTTTTGCCAAGCACTTTGTCTTTTCCCGGATAACGATACTCCCATTTGAACTGGCTCCCGGTTACTTCCACCACCATTGCATCTTTTGGCGCTTCACCTGTTATTCTAAACCAATAATACAATCCAAAACCCACCATCACTGTCAATACGATCGCGGGGATCGCGGTCCAGATCACTTCAAGTTTGTTATTGTGCGGGTAATAATATGCTTTTCTCTTATCTGATTCCTGGTATTTATAAGCAAACCAAAAAAGTGCAATTTGTGTTATAAAAAATACAATGGCTGTGATGACAAGTGTGATGTACATCATATTGTCAACGTCGATACCGTGATTAGAGGCTGATGAACCAAACTGAAGGATTTTGCCACCTAACCTTTCATTGCAATAATAAACACCTATCAATCCAAGTACAAGAAATGCCAGTAATAAAAATGCATTGATCCGGTTATTCTGCTTTCTCGATTTTTCTTCGCCACGCATCACCGATACGTACTCACTCGCCTTCGCTATCTGGAATGTGATAAGGAAACCAAGTAAGAGAATCACGATAATGAAAGTAGTTGTCATATTCTTAATTCATTTATAATTGTCGGCACTTATTAGTTTTAATTCAATTCTTATGTATGATGAATCACACTTTCTTTAAAGAATGGGTGATTCTTCGGCACCAAAGGATGTTTTGCTAATGTTCTTGACACAATAAACATGATCAAGCCCACAAATCCGAGACCAATGCCCATATCATAAAGCATCATTGGCACATGGTCTTTTGATATAGCCGGGTGCACCATTTGGAAAAAATCCAGCCAGTGACCAAAAATTATCAGCACGGCAAGAACAGTCATTGTTGTATAATTTCTTTTCGAGCCTCTTTTCATCAATAACAAAAGGGGTGCAATAAAATTTATGATGATATTCAAAAAGAAAATCCCGCGGTATGGCCCTTCTACTCTTGGTTCAAAATATTTTGTTTCTTCAGGCTGGTTACTATACCAGATAAGCATGTATTGGCTAAACCAGAGATAGCACCAGAACACCGAGAATGCAAACATGAACTTACCAAGATCATGAAGATGCTCTTCGTTAGTATATTCTAAGTATCCTTTGTTTTTCAGGTAAATAACAAACAAAGCGATCAATGCTACACCCGCTACGAATGTGCTTGCAAAAGTGTACCAGCTATACATAGTGCTGTACCAATGTGCATCTATGCTCATTAACCATAACCAGGGAATAGTTGACATCACTGTAAGCGCAAAAACTAAAAGAAACAGTGCAGACCAAACTGTGTTTGTCCACTGAAACTTCTTTCCTTCTTCTACACTCATTTTTCCTTTATCTGTACTCAATGATAAGCTCCGGATCTTTCTGCCGATCAACGACCAAAGGACAATCGTGAGCACGGTCCAAACAGTAAAAAAAGTTTTATTCAGAAATCCTTTTTTATGATTTAAGATCGCATCTTCCTGTACATGTGCAGTGTCCGTCCAATGATAAATTGCGTGATCACCACCAAACACTATTGCCAATAAGATTGCTCCGCAAATAATACCTATCACGGGTACCGCTGAAGCGATCGCTTCTGATACCCTTCTGAAACTTGTCGTCCATCCACCCCATGCAAGAATAGTAGCACTTAAGAAGAACATAGCGGCATTTACCACCAATAAAAAGTATACACTATTCTGTAACAAGCTTGCCCAAAATCTTGATCTTTCATGTTCATCGTTGCTGGCTCCATGAGTAACATAAAGCAAAATGATAGAAATAACACCCACCGCCATCAATGCATACGACCATAGGTTGTATCGTTGGGGTATTTCAAATTTTTCACGTATTGTCATCAGTTTACCTTTTATTATTCTTCAAAAAAACTTTTTTATTTTGTTGTAGTAGCGGTTGCCGTGTCAGCGGGCTGCTCAGGAGCCGGCTTACTTGCAGCAGCTTGTTTTTCCTTTACATAATGAACGATCATCCAACGTTGTCTTGTGCTCAGCTGGGATGCATAACTTCCCATTTGCCCCTTTCCATAAGTGATCGAATAAAACATTTGCCCGTCTGGCATCTTTGAAACTACGGGGTCCCCGAGTAAATTCTTCGGAGCTGCTTTATAAGGACCGTCACCTCCTTTATATAATGGACCATTTCCATCCAGTTTATCACCGTGGCAAATTCCGCAGTTAATAAGGTATAGTCTCGCTGCTTCCAGATAATCAACAGCACTCAATGCTGGTAACGGATTAGTGATACTTTTAGAAGCAACATAATTAGTACTGTCCCCCATTTTATCAATAGCTAAGGGAAATACAGCCATCTCGCCCCTCGCAATTGTACCAGCCACCGGCGTCCTGTTATAAAAAATTTTCCCTCCGGCCAGCAGTGTATCATCTGTAAACCTAGCTGAGTCTAAACCTGCATATGTTTCATAAGCACGGCTATAAGCCATATCGGGCATGTAAACTTTTCCTGGGTCATTTTTTCCCATCCTGCAACTGGTTATTACCAAACTGGCAGTAATAAAACCGGTAATGATTGCAATTTTTTTCATCCTGAAATTTTTTCTTTTAGACTGCTACTCCCTCTGCTTTCTTTTCGAAAATTTTTGATTGTTTATCATAACGGCCAAGCCACCACCGCTCTTCCTTATAATCTACTTTTACATCTTTTGCTCCGAGGCTTTGTAAGAATGACATCGCTTCCGCATCATTTGTTTTATCCGTACATTCTAAAGCCATTAAGAATATATCGTCTGTTGATCTTAAATTAAAATGATCCTTCTTTACAAACGGAGCCAACTGGCACAAATAACAAAATGTAAGTACCATACCCACTGAAGAAAATAAAACGGTCAGCTCAAATGTGATAGGTATCCATGCTGGTAAAGAAAAAAATGGCTTACCGCCAAAGTTGAGCGGCCAGTCATAGGTCAATGCCCATGAAATAAACCCTAAGGCTGTTGCTGTACCTGTGATAGCATAAATAAATCCGGCGGTGTGCAAGCTTGTATCGCGAAGCCCCATGGTCTTATCCAACCCATGAATTGGAAATGGGGTGAATACATCATGAATCTTATATCCTGCCTTGCGAACCTTCTTCACAGCAGGAAATAGCACCGCTTCATCATCAAAGCTGCCAACTACGTACTTTTTTATTGCCATAACATTTAGCTTTTAGCTACGAGCTTCTAGCTGTTAGCATGAAACTCATCTTTGAAACTTCATTTATTTAGGCTGCCGCCAATAGCTTATGGCTAATAGCTAACAGCTTTTCTCTTATGCTCCGTGATCATGAGAATGCTCTTTCGCAAACTCTTCGTTCGGCTGCACTTCCAGCTTATCCATCTTTTCTTTCTGCACATCACCACTTCTCTTCAAAATATGTTTGATCTCCGCCAGCGCAATTACCGGGAAGAATTTTGAAAACAAAAAGTAACAGGTAAAGAACAACCCAAATGTTCCAAGATAAAATCCAACTTCCCAAATAGTAGGTCTGTAATAAGTTGCCCATGCTGAAGGCAGGTACTCACGATATACAGAAGTAACGATAATGACAAACCTTTCGAACCACATACCAACATTCACCAGCACCGACATAAAGAAAGTCACTATCAGGTTTCTTCTCATCTTCTTTATCCAGAAAAACTGAGGAGAGACCACATTACAAAACATCATGATCCAATAGCTCCATCCATAGGGGCTATTTAAGTTCAGCCGGTTTTCCTTGAATGCAAACCACTCGTATGTATTAGCGCCATACCATGCAATAAATAATTCGGTCAAATAAGCAATGCCCACTATTGAACCTGTCAGCACTATGATCTTATTCATAACATCAATGTGCTCGATGGTAATATATTCTTCAAGCCTCAAAACTTTTCTTGTAACTACCAGCAACGTTTGCACCATTGCAAATCCTGAGAAGATGGCACCCGCAACAAAGTAAGGCGGGAAGATCGTGGTGTGCCAGCCAGGAACAACGGATGTAGCGAAGTCAAAGGATACTATCGTATGCACCGATAACACAAGTGGAGTACTCAACCCTGCTAATACAAGCGATAAGGCTTCATGACGCTGCCAGTGTTTTGTACTTCCTGTCCATCCAAATGCTGCAACGCCATAAAACATCTTTCTCCATTTCTTTCTTGCCCGGTCACGAAGTGTCGCCAGGTCGGGA
This sequence comes from uncultured bacterium, assembly GCA_965652775.1. Classification (GTDB taxonomy): domain Bacteria; phylum Bacteroidota; class Bacteroidia; order Chitinophagales; family Chitinophagaceae; genus VBAS01. Next base: position 2,139 of record CBFGXP010000143.1, on the reverse strand, counting down.
AGCAAACCACTATACCAGAATAAAAGTGAAACGGTAAAATATGTTGAGATCGCAAATACGTCCCATAACAATGGTGAGTTAAAGTTCACCCACAACGGACCTCTTGTATTTGGATAAGGCAATACAAAGAAGGCATCCCACACACGACCCATATGCCAGATAGGAAATTGGCCGGCACATATTACCGCAAAAATTGTCATCGCTTCTGCTGCACGGTTCACCCCTGTTCTCCAACCCTGGCGAAAGAGCAATAAGATCGCTGAGATCAATGTTCCGGCATGACCGATACCGATCCACCATACGAAATTGGTAATATCATATCCCCAACCAACAGTTTTATGCAAGTTCCATTGCCCAACACCATAGATCACCTCCATCGTTACTGAGATAATTCCGAAAATCAGGAAAGCAACTGAAACAAGGAATCCGATCCACCATGCACGGGTTGGTTTTGCCTCAACCGGGCGGCAGATGTCTTCGGTAACCTGGTGATAATCCTTACCGCCTTCAATCAGTGGCGGTCTTATCTGTGATTCGTATCTGATTAATCCCATTTGTTTAAGCTTTGAGCTGCTATCCGCCGCGGCGGACACGACTTTAAGTTTATTATTTAGTCAACTTTCTGTTCTTTATTCATCTTCTATTCCAATCAATGCGCCGCAGGTTTTACTTCTCCATGAGCAGGTGCTGCATGTTTTTCTTTAACAGCACTCTCTATAATTTCATCGGTGTTCCTGATCTTAGCCAGGTAGTTCACATTCGGCAACGTGTGTATTTGCTCTATCACATAGAAGAGTCGTTCATCATTTTCGGCTCTTGTTTTTGCTATCCTGCTATCCTTATCTTTTACATTACCAAAAACAATGGCGTCAGTCGGGCAAGCCTGCATACACGCAGTTTTTGCTTTGCCATCGGCCAACGTTGTGTTTGCTTTCTTTGCATCCAGTTTTGCGTCCTGCAACCGCTGTACGCAGAATGAACATTTTTCGATCACACCCCTTGAACGAACTGTTACATCCGGATTCAATACCATTCTTGTAAGGTCATCATTCATTTGCTCTACCACCAGGTCAAGTTTACCAACCAACTTTTGATCACGATTATTAGGGAAACTGTCAGCGCCGTTATAATCGGCCCAGTTAAACCGACGAACTTTATATGGACAGTTGTTGGCACAATATCTTGTACCGATACAACGGTTATAAGTCATTTGATTTAATCCTTCGCTGCTATGGTTAGTAGCGGCAACAGGACATACATTCTCACAAGGAGCATTATCACAATGCTGGCAAAGCATTGGCTGAAATATCACTGCTTTTACATCATCAGGATTTTTTTCATTTGTTACAAAGTAACGGTCGATGCGCAACCAATGCATGTCATGATAGCGGGCCACTTCTCTTTTTCCAACAACAGGCACATTATTCTCAGCATGACAGGCCACAACACAGGCGCCACAGGCGGTACAGCTATTCATGTCAATGCTCATTCCCCATTTCAATCCTGGCTGACCATGATCTGGATAAATAGTCGCTTCTTTACGGAAGTCCCCCGTTTTAGGTGCAAAATCTTCTGCAAGATGCTCACGGAATCTTTTGAATTGCTTACGGTCTTTTACAAAAGAGGCCAGGGAAGTTTCTTTCACTACTTCGGTTCTATTCTCATAAGAGTTATGAACCTGTGCTTGTGCGATGCGATAAGTTTTATTTGCATCCGCCACTGTAACATCCGGAGAATAATAATCTCTGGCGGTTCCATTTGAAGAAGAAAGATGATAAACATTTGCGCCAACTCCTGACGCTGCTAATCCAAGTTTATCAGTTCTTCCATATCCAACTGCGATTGCAATTGTATTTGGATCCATTCCCGGAATGATCAGCACTGGTAACTCAACTGCTTTTTTGCCAGCGACTGTAACCGTTACCACTGGTTTTTCAGGATAATATTCGTAACTATTAATATGTCTTTCAGATCCGCCGACCAGGTCAAACCCCACAATTTCTTTCGCCATCGGCATGCTCATCATTACATAATTGTCCCATGTAGCTTTTGTAATTGGATCGGGTAATTCCTGCAACCAGGGATTTGAACTTTGTTTACCCGTACCGATTGAAACTTTTTGATATAATACTAATTCTG
>CBFGXP010000142.1:0-10281 GCA_965652775.1 uncultured bacterium | reverse complement strand
CAAAAGTAATCTTCCTTCTCTCAAATTTATCCCATTCACAAATTGTAAATTCGCAGAATGACAGAATACCTGAGTGGATTGAACGAGAAACAACGTGAAGCGGTGTTGCATATTGAAGGGCCGCTGATGATCGTGGCGGGTGCCGGGAGCGGGAAAACAAAAGTCCTTACCACACGTGTAGCACACCTGATGGCGAATGGTGTAGACGCATTTAATATTCTTGCCCTCACATTTACCAATAAGGCAGCCAAGGAAATGAAGGAAAGAGTGGAGAAGATTCTTGGCAATAACGAAGCAAGAAATTTATATATCGGCACGTTTCATTCTGTATTTGCGAGAATACTCCGGTTTGAAGCTCCAAAAATCGGGTATCCTAATAATTTCACTATTTATGATACAGACGATGCAAAGAGTGTAGTGAAAACAGTGATCAACGAATTGAATCTTGATGATAAGCACTATAAACCTTCAACAGTTTATAATCGAATTTCATCTGCCAAGAACGCGTTGGTGGGTGCTGCGGAATATGCAAATGACTATTATATTCAACAGGAAGATATGCGAAGCAATAGGCCGGCAATCGGGCAGATATATGATGCCTATGTAAAGCGCTGTTTTAAAAATGGCGCTATGGATTTTGATGATCTTCTATTGAAATTTTACGAATTGCTAAAAACGTTTCCCGAAAGCCTTAGTAAATACCAGCATAAATTCAAATACATTTTAATTGATGAATACCAGGATACTAACCCGGCGCAATATGAAATCATAAAATTACTCGGTGCCATGCATGAAAATGTATGTGTGGTTGGTGATGATGCGCAAAGCATTTATAGTTTTCGCGGGGCAACGATCCAGAATATCCTTCAGTTTCAAAAAGACTATGAAGAAGTAAAAGTGGTGAAGCTGGAACAAAATTACCGGAGCACCCAAAGCATTTTGAATACTGCAAACGACGTCATTAAAAAGAATAAAGGACAAATACCAAAAGATCTTTGGACGGAAAACGCAGAAGGAGAAAAGATACGGCTGGTAAGAACAATGACCGATAATGAAGAGGGTAAATTTGTTGCTGATACGATCCAGGAGCAAAAACTTAGAAATCATTTTTTCAACAGGGATTTTGCAATTCTCTATCGGACAAATGCTCAAAGCAGGGCATTTGAAGAAGCCTTGCGACGCATGGGCATCCCTTACACTATTTATGGAGGCATTAGTTTTTACCAACGCAAAGAGATCAAGGATTATATCGCTTACTTAAGAATTACAATGAATCCAAAGGACGAAGAAGCGCTGAAGCGTATTATTAATTACCCGGTGCGAGGAATTGGCAAAACAACAATTGATAAAGCTGTCCTTTATGCGAATGAAAACAACATTAGCATGTGGGAAGTCCTGGAACAAGCCAAAACGTTTGGTTTCAAGGCAGGAACGCTGGAATTGATCGACGGCTTTGTTACGATGATAAAGAGTTTTCAGAGCATGTTGAAAAAACATACAGCATATGAAGTGGCTTTTCATATAGGCAAACAAACAAATTTTGTTAGGGAGCTTTTTAATGATAAAAGCACCGAAGGAGTAGCCCGGTATGAGAATATACAGGAGCTGCTTAACTCGATCAAGGAATGGGTGGAAAGCCCGGATAACGAAGAGGGAGAATTGGTTGATAAAAGTTTGGGTGGTTACTTGCAGCAGATCACTTTGTTAACAGATGCTGACGAGAAAGATCCCAATGCTGATACTGTAAAAGTAATGACGATACATGCTGCAAAAGGACTTGAGTTTTCCGTGGTGTTTATAGCAGGGCTCGAAGAAATGCTTTTTCCCAATGCGCTCAGCATAAATACAAGAGAAGAATTGGAAGAAGAAAGAAGGTTGTTTTATGTAGCGCTGACTAGAGCAAAGAAAAGGTTATGGATCACTTATGCAAATACCCGCTATCGTTTTGGTTCATTGATACAAAATGAGCCAAGCCGGTTCATCGATGAACTTCCTGAAAATTTTATGGACAGAAGTTTTGCTGGCGGAGGTGCAAAGAACCAGGGATCAGAATATGGCAACGGAACCGCCTTTGAAAGGATGAGGGGTTGGGGCGGAAGCGGCAAAGACTGGACGGCTGACAAACGGCAGTCGACAAAAAAAGAAACACCTTCTTATTTGGCGCCGAAATCTACAATTCAGAAGGTTATTGAACATGTGCCTTCTGCTGATTTTAAAGCCAGCGACATATCAAATCTGCAAATAGGGCAAAAGGTAGAGCACCAGAAATTTGGTTTTGGCGAAGTCATCAAAAAAGAAGGCGCAGCACACAACCCTATTGCTACAATAAAGTTTGAAAATAATGGTGAAAAGAAAATAATGTTGAACTATGCAAAGCTGCGTATTGTAGAAAACTAACCCCAATCTAAAGAACGCCTTCGGACGATTAACGTTTAAGTTGCATTGCGGCACGATATTTTATGCTTATATCATAAATCATAAACCTTAAAAATAAAAATTATGCAAAGGAAATTATTAGGCTTACTCTTCGCAGCCGCAGCTTATGGGCTTTACAAGTATACAAGAATGACTCCTGAACAAAAAGGCGACTTGAAAAAAAGAGGAAAAGATTTCTTGGATAAAAACCTCGGTGACGTTAGCAGTATGCTTGGCAAAAAACCAGTTACAGCTCCGGTAAACCAATCAAACGATTATTAAAAAATTAATAGTTCTTTATTGAAGAGTTGCTTTTGCAACTCTTTTTTATTTCTCATTACCCGGATGGTAAGTTTTTTCTGCATGCTTTACCACATCTTCTTTGTAAAACAAAACATCCTTAAACTGCCCCTTACTATACATTAATCCCTGGTCAAAAAAATGTTTTGAGTTTTCATTCCCGCTTTCACCCCCCATTAACAATGACCTGGCTTTGATCCTTTTTCCAAATTCAACGGCACAAACAAAACTATTTCCATTGTAGCCATATCTTTTTTTAGTGCCGCTAAACGTACGACTTACAAAGGATGGCAACATTCCCCATTGAGCAGACGCAAAGCCAACAGGAAGACTGGGTTTGTTGTCATCAAATTTATTATCAATGTCAGTGGATATTCTTTGTAACCGATTGACCTCACCCCATGGAATTTGCCAACGACCAAACTTATTTTGCAGATCATTGATTGTTGCCAATAACGGCTGAAGCAATTCTTCCGTGCTGGCGTTGGCAGCAAAATTCTTTGTTTTATCAACCTGGTCCTTTCCCGGGGTACGATTAATTGCCTGTGAAATTTTTTGTCCCCACTCAACCGCGAGTGTAGTTGCAACTGAAGTCTCACTGCAGCGAAAATCCCAATTTTTTAAGACTGTTACAGGATCAGTAAGATTAGTATACAAAGAGCCATTTGATGAGGTATTATTTTCAAATGCCTTTACCAATACAGGAATCAAAACTTCAAATGCCGAAAGTCTTGTATCGTACCCGGCTTTGATAACCTTGTCGATATTGTATTTGCTCTCCTCGTTTAACACTCTGACAGCATTAACGCCCCGAAAGTTTTCGCCATCAGGAGCCATGTATGCAGGATATTTTTCTTTTTCAGGACTGTTATTGCCCGCGACGGTAAAAGGCGTGGAATTGCAATTTTGCAACCAACCATTTGATGGGTTAATACTCAAAACTGTCTCTTTAATATTGTGGTATCCTTTCCATTCTGTAGCAGAGGTGCTGCCATCAACCGCTTTGCTCCAATCATATTTTACATCTCTTGCAGGAATACGATTGCCGTGCCAATAAGCAATATTACCTTCGCCATCTGCGTACACCGTATTATTGGAAATATTACCCTTCAGATCAAGCGTTTTCTTAAAATCTTCAAAACCTTTTGCTTTAGTTCTCTGCCAGCATTGAATTAATCCGTTAGTAATCCGGTTATCTGCTTTTACGCTTAGCCATTGTCCGTTTCGCTTTGCCATAATTGGGCCATGGTGAGTAAATAATGCGTTGATGGTTGTTGTTTGAATGCCGGCTCCTTTCTTAGCTTTTATTGAAATTCTTTTTTGAATTAGTGGCCGTTGCTTGCCATCGTATTCATATACCCAACCATTTTCTTTCTTTGATATTTTTTCAATATACGTGTCTGCGGCGTCAACTGCACTTGAAGTATGCATCCATCCGCAATGTTCATTAAAGCCCTGGTAAATAAAAAACTGTCCCCATGTTACAGCGCCATAGACGTTTAATCCTTCTTCACTTACCATATGAACTTCAGGACGAAAATAAAATGTTACATGAGGGTTGATATAAAGTATTGCATTTCCCGATTCGGTGATCTTTGGGGAAAAGGCAAAACCGTTAGAGCCGGTTAATTCTTCTTCTTTATTATTCCCGATGGTCGAGAAAGACGGTTCGCCTGTATAAAAATTTTTCAACTCATTTACAGTAATATCAGCGATGCTTATAGCGCCTATACTTCCATCTGTCCATAAAAAAGGATACCAGGGTTTGAAACGGGTTAATAAAGCCGGCTTTGTATTTGGGTTTTTGTATAAATAATAATTAATGCCGCTGGCAAATGCATTACAAAGTTTTTTTAGCCAGGTGGGCGCATCATTATAATCTTTTACCGCATCGGCAGAATCAATGACAAGCCTTATTAATAGATCATTATATAATTCCGACTCTCCTTTTACTTCCGACATTCTTCCCAGCTTTTCAATATAATTCATCTCTACTCTTTTGAAATCATCTTCACATTGCGCATAGAGCAAACCAAAAACTGCATCAGCATCCGTTTTTCCGTAAACATGCGGAATGCCCCAATTATCTCTAATGATCGTTACATTTTTTGCCTGTCTTTCCCAACCCGCAACTTCTTCTTTTGAAAAAGACTGAGAGAATAATTGAAACGGCAGAAGAAAAAGGAGAATTAATTTTTTCATGGTTCAATTTACAAATAATTCAAACTGAAATTCTTTGCGAAATAAATTGTAATAGCGATCATCCAACTATCAGGTACAAAGTGAGGCATCAGGTAACTACAAATCTATAACCAATACCTTTAATAGTAATTATCTCCAGGGAAGGGTCCTCTTTTAAGTAACCACGGAGTTTGGTGACGTAAACATCAAGATTGCGGCTGTTGAAGAAATTATCATTGCCCCAGAGAAGATTTAGAATGTCTTTGCGGTCAATGATCTTATCGCGATTCTCATACAGCAGTTTCAATAATTCACTTTCCCTGTATGAAAGCTTGCGGTCTTGTTTGCCATCATTCAAAACCTGTCTATTTAATTGAAAGGTGTATTTGCCCATGGTAACGCTATCGCCGTTGATCTTTTTAGGGGCATCGGTTTTATTGCGCAGCGCATTTTGAATTCTGACGATCAATTCTTCCATGCTAAAAGGTTTGCGTATATAATCGTTTCCACCAAGTGAAAAACCTTTTACCACGTCTTCTGTTTGCGTTTTAGCTGTAAGAAAAATGATAGGAACATCTTCATTCAAATCTCTTATTTCATCAGCTATTGTGAATCCGTCTTTATTTGGAAGCATTACGTCAAGTACACATATATCAGGGCCAGATTTTTTAAATGCAGGGGTCGCTTTAGCCCCATCGCTTTCCATTATTACTTCAAAACCGCGGCTTTCGAGGCTTTCTTTTACAATTTTGCCAAGAAATAATTCATCCTCTACGTATAAAACTTTTGTTTTGCTCATAATATTTTGTCGTTATGTTAACCATGCCACGGCGCACCTGCCGAAGAATGGTTCTATAACATAGCGTGCCATGGTTGAGCCTTAAGCAGCCTTCGGCAAAGTAATAATAAATTTAGAACCAAGAGCTGGTTGGCTGTCCACTTCTATTTTGCCTTTATGCCGCTGTATTACATGTGATACATAACTTAGTCCCAGCCCATAACCCTTTGTATTATGAGTGTTGCCAAGCGGAATACGGAAGAATTTTTCAAAAATCTTATCTCTGTATTCAGGTAGAATGCCAATGCCATTGTCTGCAACGGATAACTCAACCGCGTTTTCTTTTTCTTTCAATTCAAATTTTATAGCGGTGTTGCCATTGCCATATTTCAGCGCATTGTCAAGTAAATTAAAAACAACACTAAGCAAATGAAGGCGGTCACCCTGTAAATGAGTGTCTCCATCTGCGTTTATCGAGACAGTTGCATTATGTTTTTCGATCTGTAATTTCATGGAGGAAACAACCTCATCCACCACCCCTTTCAGATCCAGCATTTCATATTTTAACTCAATTTCTTTTTTCTCAAACATGGAAAGTTTGAGCACTTTGTCTACCAGTAAAGAAAGACGATGCAATTCATTTTGTGAAATATCAAGATACTCTTTGGTGCGTTCAGGATCATTGATTGCGTTGAAGTTTCTCAATGCTTCTATCGCAACACCCACTGTTGCAATTGGTGTTTTTAACTCATGTGTAATGTTGCTGATAAATTCATTTTTAATGTCCGTAAGCTTTCTTTGGCGCAGTAGGTTTCTATAAAGTAAAACAAAGGACAAGACCGTAACACCGACAAGGAATAAGGAAAATAAGATTGGCGAGATCATTTTTGTGAGCAAATGGCCAAAAGTTTTGCCAAGGCTCAATTCATATGTTACAGGATGAGCAAAACCAATAGTTACTTTATTTGGCAGCCTCAGATCATCCGATAGAACCCTTTCGCGTTGTGTTTTAGAAGTGTTACGGGAAATATATATAGGAACATTCATTCCTTCCTTTTTGAAAGCGATGCGAGTGGCGGAATCTATTTCTTTGACACGCAATGAGTCCTGTAAGGAATCGACATTATATAAAAAACGAAAAAATTCTCCACGCGGTCCTTTTCGTTCAAATGTGGCTCCTTTATTGAGCGAATCCATCGTAAAACTTTCACCCATAGAAATAACCATGTTCTTTTTTATTTTTCCGGGGATAAATCGCATTACAGAATCACTGGAGAGCCCCTCCCTTAACGCCATTTCGGCGCTTCGAAGCGAATCATTTATACGAATAGTGACATCATTTAATACATTGGTCAGCTGCTCTTCAGGATGACCCGGGAATCCATTAGCGAACTCCCCGTCCATTACTTCAATTTTAACCTTACTTGCTGAATCACCAAACACCCTGTCCAGGTTGAGCTTTTTTGCCTGGAGTTTTCTTACCGTTTCCTTGAAAACGACACTGCTGCGAAATTCAAGATTTCTCTTTTCTTTCATGTAGCTTTCCCTTAACCAGAATACCTGGAAGCCGGTAATGGCAGCAATGGCAATTATCATTAATATGGGAAGACCCTTGAACATTTCAACATCAAAAGTAAACGTAATATTGCAGCCTGTTTATGACCGTTAACGTTTATTAACCTTAAACAAAGGTGGTTTAACTTGGATGTTTTGGCCATTCAATTAGTTTTGGTAAAACATTTTTTCATTTATGAAACGCTTATTGATTGCTTCAGCTATGCTTATAGCCATCCCGTCGCTTGCACAGGTAACAGCCGGCAAGATTTTGTATGAAAGAACAGTGCAGATGCAGGTCATGATCAATGATGATAATCCAGCTCTTCAAAACATGATACCGAAGGAAAGAAAAGATAGGTTTGAATTGTTTTTTACGGAAGGAAAAAGTTTGTGGCAACCCGTGGAAGATGATGGCCAGGGAGATGAAACTAGTTTTGGGGATGGCAACGGGATGAGAATGGTAATCCGCATGCCGGGAAGTGACGATATTACTTATCACAATATTGGCGATGGTAAAAAGGTTGAGCAAAGAGAGCTGGGAGGAAAAAGTTATATTATAGCTGACAGCATCAGGAAAATGAACTGGAAAGTTGCCGGCGAAACAAAAGTAATTCTTGGCCACAATTGTATGAAAGCAACTGCCCAGCGGACACAGGAAAATTTCAGAATGACAATGGATAACGGAGAAGCAAAAAGAGAAAGGGTAATGGATACTTTAAATATAGTGGCGTGGTTTGCCAATGATATCCCGGGTTCTTTTGGTCCCGATATGTACCAGGGTCAATTGCCGGGAACTATTCTTGAAATTGATATCAATAATGGAAGAAGTTCTTTTAAGGCCATTGAAATATCACCTAAAGTTGATGTAGCAAAAGTGAAAGAGCCAACCAAAGGAAAAAAAGCAACTGCGGAAGAGTTTGCAAAAGAGAGAGAAAAACTGTTTCAGGAAATGCAACGGAATGGTGGGGGTCCGGGTGGAATAAGGGTGATAAGAAATTAAGATTTAAGTAAATATTTTCAAGGCGACATCATTATGTCGCCTTTTTATTTTCATTTATTCAATTTTTGGGATTTGCCTGCATTATTTTTAAATTGATTAATTTGACCCGCTAAATATTGCATGAAAGCAAAATCCATCAACGGGAAATCGACGGAAGAAATTCAATCAGCATTGCAGCAAAGCATGGCTGATGGATTTAAACCTACACTTGCTATTGTCTTTATTTCCATTAAGCAAGACAGAAAAGCCGTATGTGATATTCTGCATAAAAAAGAGATTGATATTATTGGTGCCACATCCTGCGGGGAATTTATTAATGGACATCAAAGCGAAGGCGAAGTAGCGATCATGTTATTTGATATTAATAAGGATGACTTTTGCATTTTGTTTGAAGATATCGGCAAAAGGACATTAAATGATGCTGCAGCAAATATGGCAAAGCGGGCCTTACAAAAATTCAGCAAACCGGCTTTCATTCTCTGCAGTACCATGATGTCTGCAAGCGGTAAAATGATAGACGGAGAGAGCCTGATCCGCAGTATTGAAAAAACGGTTGGCCCGCACGTAAACTTGTTTGGAGGTATGGCCGGGGATGATATCACGTTTACCGGCACGTATGTTTTTACGCATGATCGATCTACTGATTATGGAATGGCATCATTGATATTAAATGAGGACAAGATAAATTTATACGGCGTCGCTGTCTCCGGTTGGAAGCCGATGGGTCTCTCCAGGACCATAACAAAAAGCGAGGATAATTTAATTTACACCATCGATGGCCAGCCCGCTCTTGAAATGTACCTGCGTTTTTTAGGAAAAGAAAAATCTGATGATGATGATCCTGTTAAGTTCTTTGATTCAATTGGGATCCATTATCCATTCCAGATTGCACGGGATAACAGGGAACCTATGATGTGCACTCCAATTGGATATAATCGGGAAAAAGGGGCACTAATATGTGAATCTCATGTGCCCGAAGGTTCAAAGTTTCGTTTTTCAACGCCACCTGATTTTGATATTATTGAAACAATAGTGAATAAAGCGAGTGAGTTAAAAAATAATGTCGATGCCGAAGTCGATGCGCTGCTGATCTTTTCATGTGCGGGAAGATTGGGTACATTGGGACCTATGGCGCATGATGAGAACGAAAGATTGGCGGCCATATGGAATGTTCCTATGGCTGGTTTTTATACTTATGGTGAATTTGGCAGAGCTATCAATGGCAAGCACGAATTCCATTCCACGACTAATAGCTGGGTGGCATTGAAAGAGAAATAATTTTTTACATTAAATAGAACAATGAAAGCAAAATCAATTAAAGGGAAAACGACAGAAGATATAAGGGCGAAGTTAGAAAAAAGTATGACTGATGGTTTTCGCCCGACTGTTGCTGTTGTATTTGTTGCTAATGATAATGAGCAGAAAGGCATTGTAAAACTGTTATCCGAAAAGAAAGTTCAGATCTTCGGAGCTTCAACGGGGGATAATTTTGTAGACGGAGAAATAGAATCAAACTCAATTGTTATTTTACTGTTGGATATTGACCCAGCATTTTTTCAACTATCTATTAAAGGCACCGAAGAAGGAAACATTCGGGAAATTGCTGAACAAATTGGTAAAGTTGCATTAAGTAAGTTTAAAAAACCCGCGTTTCTTGTGGTGTCCGGAGGATTAACTGTTGATGGCGATGAGATCCTTGAAGGAATTGAAAAAGCCTGCGGAAAAGGGACAACTATATTTGGCGGACTAGCCGCGGATTCTCTAAAAATGGAAAAGACCTATGTATTTACCGACGATAAACTATCCGATAGCGGATTGCTTGCAATGATACTGGACGAAAATAAGATTAGCCTGAACGGAATGGCGGTTGGAGGCTGGAAGCCTATGGGGATGGACAGAGTAATTACAAAAAGTGATGGTAATATTGTTTACACAATTGACAATGAACCGGCATTAGATTTTATTTCGCGGTATGCGGGCATGAAAGACATGGACACAAATAATGCATTGAATTTTTTAATAAGCAGTAATTTCCAGTTGCAGTTAAAAA
>CBFGXP010000141.1:0-10295 GCA_965652775.1 uncultured bacterium | reverse complement strand
AACACGTAAGCACAATCCTGCAAGGCACTTCGAATTGCGTAGAAACATGGATCCGTAGGTATAAAGCAACTGATGAGTGTGGTAATACTGCATCCTGCAGCCAGACCATTACCCGCACTGTTGATATAAATCCTCCTGCATTTACAGGCAGCTATGCTGATGTAAATCTTGGTTGTAACCCGGCTAATCCAGATGGTTCATTAGGTAGTGCATCTGCATCTGATGGTTGTGGCGCTGTAACTATAACTCAAACTGATGGTGCGGTTATTTCTGATGGATGTAACCGTACAAGAATAAGAACATTCACTGCAAAAGATGGATGTAATAATACTGCTACTGTCTCTCGAACTGTAAAATGGATATATGATGTAAGTGCACCGACACTTAATTGTGCGAAAAGCGGAACCGTTACAAAAAGTACTAATACAGGCTTATGCACTTATTCAGTTGCAGGTACGGAGTTTGATCCTACAGCCAGTGACATTTGTTCAACAACAACATTAACATGGAATGTAAGTGGCGCAACAGCAACCGATGGCAGCGGATCGATGAATGGAACAGCACTGAACTTTGGTTACAATACAATTAAATGGACGGCAACAGACGGTTGCAATAATACTTCAACATGTTCTTTCATTGTTTATGTAAATAAAGTATCGACTACAACATCATTGGTTGTTTCTACAACACCAGCTACAAATCCCGTAACTCAACAATACAGTGATAAAATAACTTGTGTTGCCACTGTTACTCCTGCAAATTGTACGGGCGCAGGACCGATCGGTGGTACGGTAACATTTAAGATCATGACTGCACAGGGAACAGTTGTTCTAGGTTCAGCACCAGTAGCATCGGATGGGACAGCTACATTAACTGATACTTTATTAGAGAACCAGTTTTATCCCGGAGCGACTAATTTGTTACCAAGCAATGGTCCATTAAAACCAGGTAATAAAACAGTAACTGCAGTTTATAGCGAAACTGATCCGGATTATATTGTAACAAATCCAACTGCGCCTCTTGTTGTTACCTGTGAAGATGCAGAGATCACGTATAATGGATTGAATTATTTTGGCGCAAATCCAAATACCAACCAGGGCACAGTAACTGTATCTGCATTTGTGCTGGATACAAATGATGTAAATGACTCTCCACCGCAGGCAAGAGGTGATATAAGAAATGCAACAGTGACTTTCAAAGAAGCAACCAGCAGTGGTGCTACAATTGGAACAGCAAACATCCCGGTGGGACTAGTGAACCCAGCTAATTTCCAGGAAGGCATCGTAACAACAAACAAAACTTACACGCTGACAACCCAGGAGATCAGCTATGGTGGTAAGATCGTTGATGTTTGGGCAGGCGTTAATAACTACTACTGTGGTGAAGTAGAAGAAGTAGTGCCAGTATGTATATCGTTACCAGGTGGTGATTTTGTAACCGGTGGAGGATGGATCAACATGCTAAACTCTGAAGGATCGTATGCTGGTGATGATGATAAGAAAATGCATGCAGCTCTTGTATTCAAATGGAACAAGAGTAATAAAAATCTGCAGGGAAATGCAACGATTATTTATAAACGTATAGTTAACGGCGTGCAGAAAATTTACCAGATCAAGAGCAATAGTATCACATCTATGATTGTAAACACTGTTAATGACGCCGGAACTGCTGTCACAACAGGTGCAACATATCGAATGGCGCATATAGTTACGAAAGCAAACTTCAGAGACCTTACCGATCCGGATTTCCCAATTGCATTGTTCGGTAATCTGACTTTGACAATCACAGCATGGGAATCTATCAATGTAACAAATGGATCTCAGGACAGGATCAGCATACAATTAGTTGGATCAGGAAGCCAGGATCTTATCTTCTCAAGCAACTGGTTGAATGGAGCAACCAGGTGGCAACAGTTGAATAGTGGTAAGATGCGGGTTCGTAATCCATCAGCAGACATACCTTGCCCAACTTGTTCTGGTTCCGGAATCACAACAAAGACTGGCGAATTCGATAAAGCAGCCGAAGTTCCAAGCGATGTTAATGAAGATCTTAATGTGGTTGCAATGCCAAACCCAAGCAGTACGAATTTCAGAATTGCAATAACAAGCAATAATGCAAAAGATCCTGTTCAAATGATCGTAACAGATATGATGGGCAGGATAATCGAATCAAGAAAAATAACTGCAGGACAAGTGATAACCATCGGGGACAAATACATAAGCGGAACTTATGCAGTAAGAATAATCCAGGGCAAAAAGATCAGGCAACTGAAATTGATAAAAATTTCTGATTAAGTAGGTACAGATTTTTGATTCAACTGCCCCGAGGGATCGGGGCAGTTTTTTATTTTACCTGTGAGAAGTTGATTCTCTTAATAAAAAAATTGTTCTGATATTATCTCACCATCTTTTACTTCATATAACATTAACTCGTTGATCTGTATTCTTCCATGTCCTTGTACTGTGATATCAATTTCTCTTCCTACTGCAAAATGATTACCAGCCATTATTGGTTCGCTTGTGTACCGCCTGTGTGCGGCTTCAATCCTTTTTACGAAGTCTTCACCTTTTTTACGAACAGCGGCTTTACCTTCTGCATAGCCAAAATACGGGGAGTTTGGAGGATCAATGCTTTTTATATTATCAGCAAAAAGTTCATCCTGTATCTCAAACCATTTTTCTTGCTTTGCAAGTTCATTGAATCTTGCTGCAACTTCCTTTGTGGTTAACATTTCTGTAGTTGTCATTTTTATTTTTTTTAATTCTATGGATATTTACGATTATTTCTTATTTGTATTTCCTTTTCCGTTAGCGATCAAGGGTAACAATTTTTTCTGCAAATATTGCGACCATGCAGGTGCACAGGAATTATAACATTCAATTTCCGGGCTCAAACCGTCATGAGTAAACACAAGTTGGGTCTTGTTGACGTTTGTTGAAATATCAAAGATCACTTTTGTACCTGTCCACTCGTCTTTCTTTTCAAGAAAATCAAGCTTGCTGTCCGTGACAAGCCAAACGATTTTTTTGTTGGGGATCACTTCTATTAATTTTTGCCTGGAGTAATGAGCCCCGTCTCCTGCACGAAAACTAAACTCATCATTGAGCTTTTCTGTATCACCTTTGATCTCTTCCGAATAATATCCCGACCACCAGCCACGGACATTTCTGACCGCGTTAAATACTTCTTCCGGGGTTTGGTCTACCAACAGAGTGGTAGAGTAATTTTGATTAGACATGATTAATATTTTTAATTGATTATTGCTTCAAATTCAATTTTTCCACTAAATGTTCGTTGAAACCACCTTCTTTGGGATTGGGTTGCCCCAGCCCTGTAGTAACCAGGTTATACAGGCTAGTATTTATATAATTGGTCCATCCCTGTCTGCATGCATCGTAACATTCATATTCAGGAACCAAACCCTGGTGAGTAAAGTGAAGTTGTGTTTTCCCACCTTTGTCAGCTATTTGAAAGACGACTTTTGTATTTTTCCATTCGCTTTTGTCTTTAGTGAAATTGAAATAATTATCCATGACCAGCCAAACGACTTTCTTATTTGGAATAACCTCTATCAATTTCATTTTACAACGATGAACATCTTGGTAATGATAAGTAAACTCATCATTGAGTTTGTTTGTACTCCCTTCAATTTCTTCTGACCACCAGCTGCGAACATTATTGATGGCATTGAATACTTCTTCCGGAGTTTGATCTACTATAATAGTAGTCGTGAAATCTTGTGTTTTCATTTCCTGATAGTTTTTGATTTGAAAGAATTCTTATACCATAAAGCTAATGTCCAATTATTTCCCGAAGAGGGTGCAAAATGGACTTTGTAGAGGGTTGATTTGGACGCCTACTGCTTTTATCTTTGTAAAAAAATTAATGTGAAACATCTTACCATATTAGTTCCTGACGGAGAAAATAATTTAAGCAGTATTGTAGGCGCTTATAAAATATTTTCAAGAGCCAATGAATATTGGAAGAAACAAGGCAAAAGAGAATTATTCAATATAGAATTAGCAGGTATATCAAACAAAATTGAATTCTATGGTGGACTGTTTTCAGTAAATCCACACACTTATATTTCAGCAATCAAAAAAACTGACCTCATTATTATTCCTTCTTTAAACCACAATTACAATAAGGCAGTCAGGGAAAACAGGTCGTTGATCGAATGGATAGAAAAACAGTATAAGCAAGGTGCAGAAATAGCAAGTATATGTACAGGCGCATTTTTGCTGGCCTCATCAGGATTGTTAGATGGGAAAATTTGTTCTACGCATTGGTCGGCCGCAGATAATCTCCGAGCCATGTTTCCAAAAATAAATGTGCAGACGGATAGGCTGATAACTGATGAAAATGGAATTTATACAAATGGGGGTGCTTATTCTTTTCTAAACCTTATCATCTATTTGGTAGAGAAATACTATGACAGGCAAACGGCGATCTTCTGTTCCAAGGTTTTTCAAATTGAGTTGGACAGGCAAAGTCAATCTGCATTTATAATATTTAAAGGTCAGAAATTACATGCTGATGAAGTGGTGAAAAAAGCGCAGGAGTATATAGAAGATCATGTTGCGGAAAAAATTTCTATTGAATATTTGTCCTCAAAGTTTGCTGTTGGCCGGCGAAATTTTGACCGTAGATTTATCAAGGCAACCGGAAATACTCCAATTGAATATTCTCAAAGAGTAAAGATCGAATCCGCAAAGAAGGCATTTGAAACAACCCGTAAAACAATTAATGAAGTGATGTATGATGTTGGTTATTCAGATGTAAAGGCATTTCGGGAAGTATTCAGAAAGATCACGGGAATGTCTCCGCTGGAATACAGGAGTAGATATAATAAGGAAGCAGTGGTTTGATGATCCAGGAACAAAGTATAAATTTTTCCACAGCCAAACCTACCTGCACATAATCTCGCCCTACTCGTTGGATCTGAATTTGAAATAATGAGAAAGTTGACCGATGTTGAGTGTCAGTAGAACGGGGGTATGTAAGAAATCCTAACTTGTACTTATCTTCCCCGATAAATTTCAAACTAAACACATGAGAAAACTTACATTTATTGCCCTTTCAATTTTCCATTTGCACTTTTCGCTTCCAGGACAGGATCTGAAATATTATTTGCCAGATTCGGTTACTTACAATCCTTCTATTCCAAAGCCAAAAGACATCATTTATCATGAAGTAGGTGAGTGGCATATTACACATGATCGGCTGGTGAATTATATGAAATCAATTGCTGCTGCTGAGCCTGGTAGAGTGAAACTGGAAACAATGGGACTTACTTATGAAAACCGGCCGCAAGTCTTATTAATTATTACGTCCCCAAAAAATCAGCAACGGCTGGAAGAAATAAGACAAGAACATGTAAAACTTGCTAATCCTTCTCAATCTTCTTCTCTAAATACCGATAACATGCCGATCGTGGTTTGGATCGGCCATTCAATTCATGGCAATGAGTCAAGTGGTGCTAATGCAAGTTTAGTGACCGCTTATTATCTCGCAGCAGCGCAGGGAAAACAAATTGACGAATTGCTGGATAATGTCGTTGTATTATTTGACCCTTCATTTAACCCCGATGGGCTGCAACGTTTTTCTACATGGGCCAATCAACATAAGAGCAAAAATTTAGTAAGTGATCCGAACTCAAGAGAATTTAATGAAGTGTGGCCTGGTGGTCGTTTTAATCATTATTGGTTTGATCTGAATCGTGATTGGTTGCCGGCCGTGCATGTAGAAAGCCAGAATCGTTTGACCTGGTTTCAAAAATGGAAACCCAATATTCTAACTGACCATCATGAGCAGGGAAGCAACGCTACATTTTTCTTTCAACCGGGTGTACCATCAAGAGTAAATCCCTTAACGCCGGAGAAAAATCAGGAGCTTACGGCAAAGCTTGGAAAATTTCATGCTGCATTTCTTGACCGCATCGGCTCCCTTTACTTCACAAAAGAGAACTATGATGATTTTTATTATGGTAAAGGATCAACTTATCCCGATGTACAGGGTTGTATTGGTATCTTATTTGAACAGGCATCATCAAGAGGACATTTGCAGCAAACAAACAACGGCCTGTTAAGTTTTCCATTTACAATAAGAAATCAATTTGTAACTGCGTTGTCAACGTTGGAAGGAGCAAAAGCTCTACGAAAGGAGTTTTTAGAATATCAACGAGATTTTTTCCGGCAATCAACCAACCGTGCGGCAGCATTCCCAACCAAAGCATATGTGTTTGGGGATAAAAATGATAAAGCAAAAACGTTTGAATTTGCAACGATGCTTAAGCGCCATCAAATTGAAATAAATGAGTTGCCTGATGGATGGAACGACAATGAATTTCAAAAAGGTGCGGCATTTATTGTTTCGCTTAACCAACCACAACATAGTTTGATAAGAGGCATTTTTGATAAAACGCTTGAATACAAAGACAGTATTTTTTATGATATCACGGCATGGACAATGCCATTTGCATTTGGTTTACCCTATAAGGAAATAACCTCAAACCCCGGCGTTGGAGCAAAAGTGGAATCATTAAATTATCCGAAAGGTGAAGTAGTTGGCAACAAATCAAGCTATGCATACCTGCTTGAATGGGATGAGCTATATGCGCCTGCGGCAGTCAACGAAATGCTGAATTCAGGGCTTATTGTAAAAGTTGCGACCAATACGTTTGAAATGCAGACCGCAGGAGCCAATAAAAAATTTGACTATGGAACAATTATGATCCCGGTAAAACTGCAAAAAGATGATGTTGACGCAGTCGCTGCCAAAATAAATGCGATAGCAGAAAAGTATCGCTTAAAGATTTATGCCTTAACCACCGGGAACGTAAGTTCAGGCAGCGATCTTGGTAGTAACCGCTTCGCATCTGTTACCAAACCAACTGTTGCAATGCTTGTTGGTCCGGGAGTAAATGCAACTGATGCCGGCGAAATATGGCACCTGCTTGATCAGCGAATGAATATTCCTGCAACCCATCTTGAGATATCAGTTTTTAATCGTGTTGAACTGAATAAATACAATACGATGATAATGGTTGGAGGCAGCTATCCTGATCTCAGCAAAGACAAATTAAAAACATGGGTACAGGCAGGCGGTGTATTAATATTAACTGAAGAAGCGGTAAACTGGGCTGTACAAAATGGCATTAGTGATGTGAAATTTAAAAGAGCCAAGGCTCCGGTTGACAGTACCCAAAAACTGACATATACTGATCGTGAGCAAATCGATGGAGCGCAGCAAGTATTCGGAGCCATCTTTGGCGCTGATGCAGACCTGGTACATCCATTGGCTTATGGATACAATCAGAAAACGATCAGTTTGTTTAAAGCAAATAAAGTTTTTATGGAAAAAAGCAAGAATCCTTATGCTACTCCATTTTATTATGGCAGCAAACCTTTGCAAAGCGGATGGGTAAGCAGAGAAAATATGGATGCTATTAAAAATTCGGCTGCAGTTATCGTAAATACAGTTGGCAGCGGAAGAGTGATAAACATTGCAGATAATCCCAACTTCCGTGCTTTTTGGCTCGGTGGCAGCAAACTTTTTATGAATGCGATTTTCTTTGGTCGCCTGATTGATGCCGCTAGTGCGAGGACGGAATAATGAGGAATGATTATATCCGTGTAAGTATCAAGCATGATATAAATTTATTTAATAGGATCCTTTTTAATTATTTCAGTGGAAGAAAAAAACGGATTTTCAGGTGTTAAAAAAACATTAAACACTGATGATTTACCCTTGGAATTTTTTTCCGCTGGTTGCATATTGCATCAGGAACGAAAGTTATTCACAAGCAGAGCACATAAAAAAATTACCACGAAAGTAGTATTGACTTCGACTCCTAATTAACCTTAAATTGCATTCGTAATTAAATTATGTACGTTTAAATTTTGAGCACTATGATCAAGTTACAAATTATCGGCAACCTCGGCAAAGATTGCGTGGTTAACACAGTGAATGGTAAAAATGTAATCAACTTTACCGTTGCACACACAGAAAAGTATCGGGATTCACAAGGCAACAACCAGGAAAAAACAACCTGGGTTGATTGTGCCTATTGGACCGACAAAACAGCGATCTCGCCTTACCTTACTAAAGGAAAGCAGGTTTATGTTGAGGGAACACCTGAAGCCCGTTCATTCCAGCGTAATGATGGTACACCAGGTTCTTCTCTTTCGTTAAGGGTTCGTGATATTCAATTGTTAGGTGGCAGGGGTGAAAACGGTGGCATGGCTTCAGCCTCGGCACCAGCAGCTTCTGTTCCTTCAGCAAGTGATATAACTGAACCGGTTGATGATCTTCCATTTTAATTTGGCAGTCGAATCAATTAATAAATGCCTCCGGAAACGGAGGCATTATTATTTTACAAGTTTTCTTACCTTGAGCTTATCACCAGTAAAAATTGCTTCCATGTCATCACGCCGGAAATTTTTGCAGCATCTTAGCAGCACTGCTTTATTAGTTGGGAGTGGCAGTGTTTCAAAACTTCTTGCTGAAGAAAATTATGAGAAAAGGATAATCCCATGGGAAAAGAAAGTTTCTTCCAATGATAAGATAAGACTTGCGGTTATTGGCACTGGTATCATGGGGCATAATGATCTGCAAACAGCCTTAAAAGTTCCAGGTATCGAATTGGCGGCGGCTTGTGATCTCTATACTGGTCGTCTTGAAAGAATGAAGGAAAAGTATGGGGCCGATCTTTTTACCACAAGAGATTACCGGGAGATATTAGAAAAGAAAGATATCGACGCCGTAATTGTTGCAACAAGTGATAACTGGCATTCACGTATTTGTATTGATGCATTGAATAAGGGAAAGAATGTTTATTGCGAAAAGCCAATGGTGCATAAGCTCAACCAGGGACATGATGTGATCAATGCATGGAAGAAATCAGGTAAGATAATGCAGGTTGGGAGCCAGGGCATCAGTGGTGCCAGCTTTACAAAAGCAAGAGAGCTTTTCCAGTCTGGTGAAATTGGAAAGATAAATTGTATCGAAGCCACTTATGATCGTCAAAGTGCAATTGGCGCATGGCAATATACTTTTCCGACTGATGAATCACCAAAGACTGTTGATTGGGACCGTTATGTTTCATTAATGAACCCTAAACCGAAATATGATGCAAAGAAGTTTTTCTGGTGGCGCAATTATAAAAATTTTGGCACTGGTATGTCGGGTGATCTGTTTGTTCACCTGCTTACCGGTATACATTATATTACGGGTTCAATGGGTCCGCACAAAATTGTATCAACAGGGCAATTGGCTTATTGGAAAGATGGTCGTGATGTACCAGATGTGATGGTATCGATAATGGATTATCCGGAAACAAAAGAGCATCCGGCCTTTCAAACAATGCTTCGGGTGAATTTCATCAGTGGCGGTGGCGATCGTGGCGTTGTTCGCTATATTGGAAGTGAGGGGGTGATGGAGAAAACGGGTAATGGGGTTCGAATTGCTTACAGCATTATGCCAAAAGCTCCAGGTATCGGTGGTTGGGATTCACTCAGTACGTATCCGCAAGCTATGCAGGATGAATTGATGAAACGTTACAATGAGAAATGGAGTGCTGATGATAAGAAAAGCATAAAAAAACAATCAGTTCAGTACTCTGCGCCGGCAGGGAATGATGATCATCTTGAACATTTCATTAATTTCTTTGAAGGGATAAGAAATAATAAACCTGTCAATGAAGATCCAATCGTTGGTTTCCGTGCAGCAGCTCCCTGTCTTGCTGCTAATGATAGTTACTTTCAAAAGAAAGTTATTAATTGGAACCCTGAGAAAATGCAACTTGCGATGGTATAAGATTAATTTTTATTATATGTTGAATCCTGTCGTTAATTTTCATTGGATCACAACTTATAGGCCAGTACTACGAGCTTTTCAGTTTATAAGACAAGCAATTTTTCTACCCGGGTAAACTGTCCGGTCGACCCTCTCAGGAAGAATATTCCTTTACCAGTGGTAAGCTTATTACGTGGAATTATAATTGAACGAGAGGTAGGTTCAAATTCTGAAATTAGCCTGCCGTTGACATCAAACAATTTGAACACCATTTTTCCGACCATATCATCTTTTATTATAAGCGTTATTCCATCTTCAGTTGCTACGGGATTTGGATAAACGCGGAATAATTTATCGTTCAAATGTATTGTATCATTTATAACTATTGTGTCACGAGGTATGTCAGGAGGTGTGAAAGCTTGTTTTTCAAAATTCCAGATATCAAATTCTTCAATTAAAAAATCCTGGCCCAAGGCTGTTAGTTCAATTTTATTGCTCAG
>CBFGXP010000140.1:0-10393 GCA_965652775.1 uncultured bacterium | reverse complement strand
ACATCAGTCAATCTAAATGGTCTTCCCTGGAATTCATACGTGAATTTTTCATGATCAAAGCCTAATTGATTCAGGATCGTTGCTTGTATATCGAATGGCTCCGTCTTTCCACTTACTACATTATACCCGATCTCATCCGTTTCGCCATAAGTAGTACCACCTTTAATACCACCACCCGCCATCCACATGCAAAACGCATCGGTATGATGATCCCTTCCTTTGAAAGGTGCAGTTTTTAACTCCCGGTTTTCCTGCATTGGAGTTCTGCCAAACTCACCGCCCCAAACCACCAGGGTTTCATCCAACAATCCTCTTTGCTTCAGATCCAGGATTAATGCAGTCATCGCTTTATCTACTTTACGACATTTATTTATCATACCAATATCCAATGCCGTCTGCGGATCAGTACCATGACTATCCCATCCCCAATCAAATAACTGCACAAAGCGAACTCCTTTTTCAACCAACCTGCGTGCAAGCAATACATTATTGGCAAAAGAGACTTCACCAGGTTTTGTTCCATACATATCATGAATATACTGCGGCTCATCATTTATATTCATTACTTGCGGCGCTGCTATCTGCATTTTATAAGCCATCTCATACTGCGAGATGCGTGATAACGTTTCAGGGTCTTTATACTCTT
Organism: uncultured bacterium; assembly: GCA_965652775.1. GTDB lineage: Bacteria > Bacteroidota > Bacteroidia > Chitinophagales > Chitinophagaceae > VBAS01. The sequence continues at coordinate 9,747 of CBFGXP010000140.1, read as the reverse complement.
CATGCTGATGTTGATTGATCTTATTGATCGCATCAATAGATGCACGGCGCAGGTCACGATCCATTCCTTCAGGATCATTAATAAATAAAACCGGGTCACCTTCACTTCTGCATTGCACTCCCTGGTAAACACTCGGCAAAAAACCGCTGCCCCATGCACTCTTACCGGCATCCGGGTCATTGCCGCCTGATGTCAGCACAACATAACCAGGCAAATTTTGATTCTCTGTCCCCAGTCCATAAGTAACCCATGCACCGATCGCTGGTCGTCCTAATCGGGGTGAACCCGTATGCATGAATAATTGTGCCGGCGCATGATTGAACTGATCAGTGGTCATTGATTTTATAATTGCCACATCATCTGCTATTGTTGAAAAATGCGGAAGATAATTACTGATCCACAGACCGCTCTCGCCATGTTGTGCAAATGTTGCTTGTGGTGCAAGTAGCGATGCCTTGCCACGAATGAACGCAAACTTTTTTCCTTCCATCAAACTTGGCGGACATTCCTGTCCATCAAGTTTTGTTAATTGAGGTTTATAGTCAAACAACTCCAATTGCGATGGTGCCCCTGCCATATGCAAATAAATAACTGACTTTGCTTTTCCGGGAAACATAGGTGGCCGCGGTGCCAGCGGATTTGCCGGATCATATAGAATAGTTGATAATTGTTTTGACGAGCTTCTTCCGCAACTTCCCAATATTGATCCCAATGCCAATGCACCCAATCCCATCGCACTTTCTTTTAAAAAATGCCTGCGGGTATGTTGACGCAGCACGGCTTCCTTTGCTTCTTCAAATATTTTCTTGTTATGTAATTCTTTTTGTGTCATCACTTTGCGAGGTGAAGCCGAAGCAAACTCCTCAATTTATTTTTATTATGTAACCAGATTTTATATTTCTCATCATCTTCCGTTGCATCGTCCCGACTTAGTGGGGATGCGTTCTCTAATTCTATTCATCTTTTGTTGAACCCCTCCGGGATTCTAAAAATTTTCCTTTTGATCCGGACAGAAACCCGGGGCTACTCACATTTTGTCCTGCTGCACAAACAATTATTAATAAATAAAAGAATCTACAACCCTAGTCTCCCCTTTAGGGAGATAGGGATTTTATATTTTCGTCAGTACTTCATCCAAATTCAATATTGCATTACACACTACTACCAATGCGGCGGTTTCCGGGTTATTGTGTTCATTATTCAAACCGATCATTTCGCAGGTTTTATCTTTATCTGCCTTAAACTTTGTCAACGCATTATTATATAAGTTCAGCAAAATGGATAGTTCTTTTTCTTCAATTGCGTGTCCTGTTGTTAAACCATAGCCTTTTTTTATTTGTCCGTCTATGTCACCGTTAACTTCTTTTTGTAAACGATACGCAAAATTTCTTGCCATATCAATATACGCGGAATCATTTAAGGTGACCAATGCCTGTAAAGGCGTATTGGTTCGTATTCTTCTTGCTACACATATATCTCTTTGTATCCCATCAAAAGTCATCATTGAAGGATAGCCGGCTGTTCTTTTCCAATAAATATATACACCCCGCCGATATTGATCCTCTCCCTGGCTTTGTCTCCATTGGGCCCCGCTATAAGGTGAGTTCCATATTCCTTCTGGCTGATAAGGCATAATACCGGGGCCGTACATTTTATTACTCAATAAACCACTGATGAACAAGGCCTGGTCTCTTACCTGCTCAGCAGACAATCTCACTCTCGGTGCCCTTGCATAAAATTTATTGTAAGGATCTTTTTGCAAGAGTTCATCATTTACATTTGAGCGCTGCCTGTAGGTTGCTGACATCACTATTACTTTAATCATTTTTTTCAGGCTCCAGTTATAATCATTCATAAACTGCCATGTCATCCAGTCAAGTAGTTCTTTATGTGTTGGTGAAATCCCTTGCGTGCCGAAATCCTCCAGTGTTTCTACAATACCATTTCCAAAGATCTGTTCCCAAATCCGGTTCACCATTGTCCTTCCGGTTAAGGGATGTTGTTTATCCGTAAGCCATAAAGCAAGGTCCATTCTGTTCTTAGCTCCGGTTTTTTGAATAGGAGAAAATAATTTCGGAACATCAGCTTCCACCTTGTCAGTTTTTACCAACCAATTACCCCTGTCAAATACATTAGTTTCTCTTTTAAGGTCGGCCGGATTTTCAAACATTACCGGAGTTGTTTTTACCCTTTTATTCAACAATCGCATAAAGTTGCCTGCTGTGCTATCGTATCCCTGCTTGTCTTTTCCCGGAAAACGTTGTCCAAAATGAAACCAGTCAAGTAATAATGCAGTGAAATCATCCTGTGGTAGGTTTTTATTGAAATAAGAAAAATACAAATCATGTACTCCGGGTACCGGCTCAACATCGACACCATAGATTTTATGTCCATCTTTTGTATCAGGTACATTGATCGTTTTCCATACCGGGCCATTAAGGCTGTCAAGATGAATAGTCCAAACGCCGTCATTTGAATAGCCGAGGTAACGGAACATCAGGTAAGATTTATCAGATAGATTGATCTGCTTCATTCTGAAAACCGATCTTTTCTTTATCATTAACCATTTGGTATCCCGCAATTCGCAGTTATCATAGTTGTCTGTTCTTTCAAAAGAAGTAATAGTGGGTTCCCAGGTTTTCAGTAACGTATAGAATTTCTTTGTGTCATCCGCGGTTGCATTTTGCTTTAACCAATCTTTTATACGAGCCACTTCAGCACTATCATCTTTTTCATAATGGCGAAGCAATGGATAATCTTCTTCGGAATCAACATCACGGCTGTTATTAAAAAATGCCATGAACTTATAATATTCATCATGTCGTATGGGATCATAAGGATGACTATGGCATTGCACACAACCAAATGTTGTACTCATGATCCCTGTCCATGTTGTATTCACCCTGTCGATAACGGCTGCGGTCCTGTATTCCTCGTTATCGGTCCCGCCTTCATCATTAGTAGTTGTGTTCCGGTGAAACCCTGTAGCAATGTATTGAGCATCGGTTGGATCAGGTAAAAGATCACCGGCCAGTTGTTCAATCAAAAATTCATTGTATGGTTTGTCATCATTAAATGCGCGGATCACCCAATCCCGGTATTCCCAGATATTTCTACCTGGATCCTTTTCAAAACCTTTTGTATCAGCATAACGGGCTATATCAAGCCACATTGAAGTCCATTTCTCTCCAAAGCGTTTTGATGCTAAAAGATCATCAACAAGATTTTCATATGCCTTATCGCTATTGTCACTCAAGAATTTATTAGCGATCATTTTTTCTGCGGGCATTCCAATGATATCAAGACTCAGTCTTCTTAACAATGTTTGCTTATCTGCTTCGGCTGATGGTTCTAATTTTTCCTTTTCCAGCTTTTGGTAAACAAACTGGTCGATCTCATTTCTTATCCATTTATTTTCTTCATCCGGCAAGGCAGGTTTTTGTACAGGTAAATATGCCCAATGTTCACCCCACCCGGCTCCCTGCTTAATCCATTTTCTTAAAATTGAGATCTCTTCCTTTGTCAGCGGATCATGCTTGTAAGGCATTCGTTCTTCTTCATCCTTTTCAGTTATTCGCCGGATCATCTCACTCTCTCCCGGCTTACCTGGGACAATTGGATATTTACCTGATTTGGCAGGCTTCAATGCATCTTCTCTGAATAATAAACTGAAATCAGATTTTGCCTTTACTCCACCGTGGCAGGCTATGCATTTTTTGTTGAAAATGGGTTTGACCTGTGTATTGTAGTCGATTTTTTCTGAACTGAATGAAAAATAATAAACCAGTCCGCCTACCACAATCAACATCAGCAGAACAATGATTCCTTTTACTGGCATCGTTTTAAAGGCATTGGTAATGCTTTAAAGTTAAGAAGTTTTAGCAAGGTGATAGTAGGAAAATCCTGGAGAAAACGATGTACAATCCATTGCTCTGAAAAGAATAGAATATCGAAATAAATAACGCTATAGTTAAAAAAAAGGCTACCCGTTTGGCAGCCTTAGTAATAAAAATACCTTATTAATTTACTCTTTTACAAATTTTGAATTCTTTGTTTCAATACCATCGCCTGCACTTACCATGTATACACCAGCCGGAAGTTTTGAAATATTCAGGAGTGTGTTTGTCCTGGTAGTTAGTTGACGCATTACAAGATTGCCCATAATATTATAAACTTTTATTTCCGTCTTCTCATTTATTTGATCCAATGAAACATTGATCGTTTGTCTTGCCGGATTCGGGAACAGGTTAAGACCCCCTTTTACAGGTATTACTCGTGAGGTTATATCATCAACATTTCTGCTGGCTGTACTTGTCTGTACACGGAGTGTATAGCATGCATTAGCATTCCATGCGCCGTTATTTCTCGGGTATACTCTTATATAGTAAGAAGTATTGTTGGAAACATTAGCATTGATCGTTTCACCCGAAGTACCATTATTAGAAGATGTTGCCATAATTCCACCAGTGCTATTTAATAATGACAGGTCATAATTCGCAGGCAATGTTGTCAATGAAATCTGGATAGAACCGCCGGTTGTAATGTTCAGGCGATAATAATCGTTGTCACTTCTCGCCCCAAGTGTTCCGCTTATATCAGTATTAAGAGGTATAATTTGAGCCTGGCCCGTATTTCCGTTTGGCTCAATATCATAAATGCCGGGGCATGCACCACCTGCAGTTGTTGTTGTAAACTGAGATTGTACATAGCTTCCTGAACCACCTGAGCAATCCGCTCTTACTCTCCAGTCATACAATGTAGAAGCAGTAAGGCCGGATAAATTAACAGATAAAGACGTTGTATTTGTCGCAGCTGGAATCCATATACCTGATGAAGCTTCTTTATAATCCACATCATAGCTGATCGCACCTGCTACAGCGTTCCAGCTAACGGTTGCGCTATTTGTTGTGATTGCAGAGGCAGTCAATCCTGTTGCACTACCACAGGCTGGCGGATTACCAATTGTGAAGTTGGTATTTGATATATCGAAGAAAATATTTCCAACTGCTTCTACTTTTATACGGTTAGTGTTACCAGGTGAATTGGGAACATTGACCAGTTCTGAACCATCATTGGCAGTTCCGGCAGCTAATACATTCGTGAAGGTTTGACCACCGTCAGTAGATAATAAAATATTAACTGTTGCACAATTTACTGACCCGGCATTTGTACCATTTACACTCCAGGTCACAGTTGCAGTTGAACCTGCAGGCCATGTAATATTCGTGTTTGGCGAAGTAACTGCAAAAGGCCCCGCTGTATTTGTAACTGTAACCACTGCATCTGTAAAACCAGTCTGGCCAATCGTTGAACCAGCAACATATGGTCTGTTATCTCTTACCGTTACTCTGAAGTTCAATGTTCTTGACACAGAACTCAATGCTTCTATGTTTGCTCCTGCATCGCCACCAGGTAACGGCCCGGTTACATTTGAACCAGCCAGTATCGTTGACAATCTTGGAAATGTTCTTGTACCGGATGCCGTAGGCTCAAATGATAACCAGTTTGGGCCGGTTGTTTTAGTAGGCGATGCCACACTACCTGTTCCGGTTGTTGTGGAATTATCATTTTGCTCCCAGCAATAAGTTAGTGCGTCGTTCTCAGCATCAGTAGCAGAAGCGGTGAGTGCAAACGGTGTGCTGATAGGAATTGTATAATTGCTAACAGGTGCAACAACCGGCGCAGTATTAGCAGTCATTACAACTGATACAGGGCAAGTCTTATTAGATAAATTAGCCTGTATTTGGGCAATGGTTGCCTGGTGGAATATATCAATTGAATGTGGTGCCACATCCTGGGCTGTAATTCCAGCATAGCCCATAATAGTAATACCAGACCCTACTTCTTTATTCACACCGGTGCCTTCATTGGACATTGAAAAGGTATGATTGCCTCCCAATTGATGTCCTACTTCATGAGCTACATAATCAATATCAAAATTATCTCCCTCGGGAATTCCATCTGCGGGTGAAGTGATGCCTCTTCCTTTACCAGATGCACATACGCAACCAATACAACCCGCATTTCCGCCGCCACCGGAAGCACCAAACATATGACCTATGTCATAATTTGCATCTCCAATAACTGAAGTTAAAGTGTTTTGTAATTGATTATTCCAACTTGACATTGTAGTGTAAGGATCAGTTGATGGATTATAATAAATAACTGCTGTTGTATTTGCAATAAGATTCAGGTGTAATGCCAGATCTTTTTCATAACAACCATTACAGCGGGTGAGTGTTGCATTAAAAGCAGCCAAAACCAACCCTACCTGAGAAGAACTTGTAGCACCAAAATAGTTAGAATACTCTGCGTTGCATGATTGAGCAAGTCGCATAGTTTTTAACGTGCCATTCGAATTGCCGGTCATAAGTGTAGCAGGATTGATTTGTGATTGAATGTTCGCATCTATTTGCTTGTCTTCAGTAGTACAAGTCCACGGCAATTGTCCTTTTTCCCTGTGAGAGCTGTAAACAGAATAGATGGTATGGTCCTTTGAATAGGGTTCAATAAATTCATTGGCCCTGTCAGTTCTGAAGACCATAGTTTGCACGCCTTGCGGAGAAATGCTCAATTTTAATGTAGCGAACTTGTCTGTAATACCCCTTCCGGAATAAGCTCTTATTTCTGGAAACTGAGCTTGCAAAGCCGGATCAAAATTTGAAGACTCATATACTTCAAATTCTTCAAGCAAACCAGCAGCATTGGGTAATGTAATGATTGTTGTTTGTGTAGCCTGTTTATCAACTATGGAAAATAATTGTTGTCTGAAGGGAGCAGCATTCAGATTAAATAATTTGAACTCCTTTGGATAAGACAACCGTGCAACTGCTTTGTCAGCAGGAATAGCAGTTCTGTTTTCATTGTTTGCTGACCAAAATCTATCTGCTTGTGAAAATGCTAACGTTGTAAGCAATGCTGATAGAAATGTCAGTAGTAGACCTTTTCTCATATAGGTTATGTTTTGGTTAGGGAATCAGTCTTTAAAAATAGGGAGAATCTTTGTTTAGAATAACACTTGTTTGGAATTTTTAGGCCCTTCCGACATTTTTTTTATAGCTGGTGAAACAGCAGTCGTATTTCTACTTATAACATCTATCTTTCAACGAGTTTTTCTTCAAGGAGGTATGCCGCAACTCCGTTCACATTATCATTGCCAAAACGGTCCTTCAAAATGACTTTGAAAGAAGTAATAGTTTGAACAGGAAATGTAACAATTCGTTTTCTCCCGATAGTAGTACCACTTATTTGATTTACAAGCTTTGTATTATTAAATAATAATATTTTAAAATTTTCAATTGTTTGTCCAAGGTGGATCGCTTCACGCAACACAATACAGTTTACCTGTTTTGGTTCAGATAGTTGAACCATGAAGTTTTGGCTATTGACTGCATATACTCCTTTTTTTTTGTCTAATGCACGATAATTGACGCTGTCTTTTAAAAATGCTTCTTCACTTATTTCCCAATAGGCTTTTGCATCATTCAATAGATTTTTAGAGAAATTCTCATCTCTTAATTTTTTAAATGCCATCAATGCAGCGGAATCATTTTCATGTATCAATCCTCTTCTGTCAGGCGGTATGTTCAACAAAAGATTTGATCCGCGGCCAACAGATTTTAAATAAAGATCAAACAACTGCTCACCATTCTTAACTTTATCATCTTCATTGGCATGATAAAACCAACCAGGGCGAATACTAACATCACATTCAGCCGGTATCCACGCTTTCCCAAAAGCATTTCCTGCATTCAACGTATCTGTTGAAGGTGCACCATGACCGGGTGTAAAACCGATCGTGTCGAGATAATTCCAGTTTGTTTTACCCGCAATTCCTTTTTCATTGCCAACCCATCTTATGTTTGGGCCAACATCACTAAACACAACTGTTTTAGGTGAAACAGTAGTTACCGTTTTTTTGAACCGGTCCCAATTATATACTTGCTTTTTTCCATTTGGCCCTTCGCCATTGGCGCCGTCCCACCACAACTCCCATATGGGACCATAGTTTGCAAAAATTTCTTTCATTGTGTTTACATATACCTCGTTGTATTCGGCAGTACCATATTTTGGATGATTACGATCCCAGGGAGAAATATAAACGCCAAATTTTAATCCCTGTTCCTTACATGCCTGCGATAATTCTTTCAGCACATCTCCTTTTCCATTTTTCCATTTACTCTCACGAACCGTATGGGTTGAATACTTACTTGGCCATAAACAAAACCCATCATGATGTTTTGCTGTGATGATAATTCCTTTTGCGCCCGATTGTTTCGCAATTCTTGCCCACTGCCGGCAATCAAGTTGCGTTGGATTAAAAATATCTTCGGGTTCATCACCATGTCCCCATTCTTTGTCAGTAAAAGTATTCGGACCGAAATGAATGAATAGATAGAACTCCATTTCATGCCAGGCCAACTGTTGTTTTGTAGGTAGAGGTGTTTTGACTACCTGAGCCCGAAGGCAGACAGATAGATTAAAAATTAAAAAACAAAAAAGTATTTTTTTCATGGTAATTCTATAATTATCACAATGCCCTGTCAAGATGAGTGTAACCGCCATCAACATAGATTAATTGTCCTGTGGTATGACTCGATCTTTCTGACAGAAGGAAAACAACCATATTCGCTATTTCCTCTTCGGTCGTCATTCTTCTTCCCAAGGGTATTTTATCTGTAATCGATCTCAATTTTTCCTCAGGGTTTGGCATCGTCTTTATCCATTTGTCATAAAGCGGAGTATAACATTCAGCAACGATCACTGCATTTACCCTTATCCCATATTTTAATAACTCAACAGCCCATTCTCTCGTTAATGCATTGCGGCCGCCATTGGATGCAGCATAAGCAGAAGTATTTCCCTGGCCGGTTTCCGCTACCTTACTCCCGATATTAACAATAACACCTTTTGTTTTTATAAGTTCAGGCAATGCATGATGAGCCATCAAATAATAATGAACAAGGTTCTTATGCAACGATGCAACAAATGATTCATAGTTCCCTTTCTCCAATCCTACTCCATCATTGATGCCAGCATTATTAATCAGTCCGTCAATTCTTCCATACTTTTCTAATGTCGTCCTGACTGCATTCTCACATTCTTCCGGGTGAGTTAGTTCTGCAGTAATTCCAAAACCGGTTTTGATCTCTTTAATTATCGCTTCATTATCTCCCTTGTTTCTTCCCACGATCACAGGAATAGCACCTTCCATCGCGAGAGATCTTGTAATGCCTGCTCCAATACCCTTAGCCCCGCCGGTGACGATTACGATCTTATCTTTTAATCCCAGATCCATAATTTATAAGTTGTAAAATTTTACTGCATTATCTCCAAACACTTTCAATCTGTCCTCTTCCACAAAATTTTCCATGTATTTCTCCAACAGGCTTTTCCATTGCACATAAATTCCTGAGAGTAACATAACAGGCCAATCGCTACCGAACATCAAACGATCTGTTCCAAAAGCTTCAAAGACGACATCAAGGTAGGGATAAAATTCGCCGGCACTCCATTGCTTCCATTTGGTTTCTGTAAATAATCCTGAAACCTTGCAATAAACATTGGGATACTGAGCTATTTGTTTAATTAATACTTTCCACCCATCAATGTCTTTTTTACCTATGGCAGGTTTAGCACAATGATCGATAACAAATTTCTGGCCCGGGAATTTTGAAATAAATTCTACGGCTGTCTTTAACTGGTGATGGTAAATAAGTATATCATAGGTGTACTCATAAGCCGCCA
>CBFGXP010000139.1:0-10508 GCA_965652775.1 uncultured bacterium | reverse complement strand
GCGGCGCGACGAGAAGATTTTATTCGAATTTTAATGTGCCGTAGCGTAGTTGCCATTAAGAAATAGGACTTGATTGCTGAAGTGTTTCACGCAGCGCCGCAGTGCCGCAACAGGTGGTTGTTATTCGAATGTCAGAATGCCGTAGCGTCGTTGCGGCGCTGCGTGAAATCAAAGCCATATAGGTCAATTTCAAATGCAGGCAACTTTTATCATTTAACTTTTATCTTTTATCTTCTTCTAAAAGCCTTTCGCCGCCGGATTCAATAAAACCGGATCTCCTAATCCCAACTTTTTTAATGGCTCCAACTGTGTCTTCGCATCGCCCACCACCAGCCAGGCCATTTTGTTGACATCAAGATATTTGTTAGAAAGAGATTTGATCTTATCAACGGTCATTTCCTTTACGATCTTTTCGCGGTCAAGTACATAATTAGGTTTCCAGCCATATTTACTGATATTTTCCAGCATACTCAGCTTTGCGCCTGCCGTCTCAAATGCCCGCGCATTACTTTTGATGAGAAAACTTTTAGTAGTGGCGAGATCATCTGCTGAATAATTTTTGGAATAATTCTCCAGTATATCTTTTATCAATTGGGTGGATTCGTAGGTCACATTACTCCTCACACCACTTGCGATGGTGAAAGGTCCGGGCGTATGTGTTCCCGAAAAGCTGGAATTTATACCATAAGTATATCCTTTTCCTTCGCGCAATTGCTGGGTAAGTTGCGAAGCAAACCCGCCACCACCAAGAATATAGTTCATCACTGATGCGGGATAGTAATCCGCATCAGTAATTGAAAGTGCAGGATAACCAATCCTCAACACCGATTGTTTTGCATCCGGTACATCAAAGAAAAAGACCTTTGCAGTATTGTTTTCCTGCGCTATCGGCCACGAAGGGATGTCGAATTTTTTGGGTTTCCATGCAGCCACCAGGTCTTTCAACCCATTTGTAATTTTAATTTGATCTATTGCGCCGACTACATGTACACGCGTAACGGACGGAGAGATATAGTTCGAATAAAAATTCTTTAGGTCCTCCATTGTAATTTCCTTTACGGAAGCCGAGCTGCCAAGGATATTACGCGAGCGGATATTCGAACGTCCATATATAAGCTCATTATATTGTTGTTGAGCTATCGAGTTGGGATCTCCTTCCTGTTGTTTAAGCTGGCTTAGTACGGACTGTTTTATCAGGTCAAACTCTTTTGCATCCCATCTGGGTTCAAGTAGTATCTCTTTCACAAGATCGACGGTTGGCTGGAAATTTTTAGCAAGCGTATTTACGCTGATACGAATGTCCTCAGTTCCTGCAAATACATTGATGGAAGCTCCTAATTGCTGTATTGCCTCTTCCAGTTCGGCAGGTGTTTTACGTTTTGTACCCTGCGTCATCATCCTTGCCAGCATATTAGCGACACCAACTTTATTAATGTTGTCGAGAAGCTGACCTCCACCGATTACAATTTCAAATTGCACAAGGGGTACTTCTTTACTTTCAATTCCATATAGCCGCATTTCATTAGCCAACTTTGCTTGCCATACCGAGGGAATTTTCAATTTTGGTTCTTTTCCGTAGGGCGGTTCCTTGCTTCTGTCGAAGGTGGAGGGAGTTTTGGCATAGGTTGCTTTTACATTAGGGTCTACCTGTTCATTATCATTAGCCGCGATCTTTTCTTCTACTACATCTGCTTTTTTGGAATCGGACAGGGCAAGTTCAGGCCTGCCTTTCGGGACGAAACTGGTAGCGACATAATTCTTTCCTTTTATGTACTTGTCGTATACACGTACAACATCAGCAGTTGTAACAGCGAGAATATTTTTGATGTCTTTATCAACGTAACCGGGGTCGCCGGCGAAAATATTGTATTGTGCTAGTACTGCACTTTTGCCCAAGACACTCGAAAGCGCATTATAAAATTGTCTTTCCTGCCCGGCTTTGATACGTTTGAGATCATTTTCAGATATACCTTCTTTTTCAAATTTGGAAAATGCTTCAGTAACTGCCGCGCTCACCTCATCCAGGTCCTTATCAGCAAAGGCACGAATAGTTAATTGCATATTGCCGGCCAATTCGGATTCGCGGTGAAACATACTTGTGCTCGCTGCCAGTTTTTTATCCTCAACTATTACCTGGTAAAACGGAGCCTTTTTCCCCTGTGAAAGATATTGCGCGAGCACAGAGAGTGCATATGAGTCCGGGTGATATTGCTCAACGGTGGGCCATGCCATCGTGAGTTGTGGCAGACGGGCGAAATTATCTTCGTGGAATAATTTGATTGATTGTGGAACCACACCCGGTCTTTTCGGCATATTATTTACGGCGCTTCCCCGCTTAATCTCCGAAAAGTATTTATTTACCCATGCTTTTGCCTGCACCGGGTCAAAATCGCCAGCCACTACCAACGTCACATTATTCGGAACGTACCAGCGGCGGAAAAAATCCTTTACATCATTTAATGTAGCATTTTGCAGATCTTCCAGCGAGCCGATCACCTGCCAGTTGTAAGGATGATCAGCAGGATAAAGATTTTTATCGATCACGTATGAATTATGGCCGTAAGGAACATTGTCAACTCCCTGGCGTTTTTCATTTTTTACCACCTGTTTTTCTTTTGCCAATACAGGGTCGGTTACGGTATTGATAAACCATCCCAGTTTGTCCGCTTCTGCCCAGAGCATTTTTTCCAGTGCATCGTTAGGCACGGTTTGTAAGTAATTAGTTCGATCGCGACTGGTAGATCCATTAGCTCCCGAGCCACCAATGCGCGCACTCATTTTATCCAATCCACCTTTGCCGAGGTTTTCTGATTCGAGAAACAGCAGGTGCTCAAACAGGTGGGCAAATCCTGTACGGTGTTCAATTTCCCTGGCCGAGCCCACATGGGCCGTCAATGAAACCGCCACGACGGGGTCAGAACGGTCAATATGAAATATCACCTGCAATCCATTAGGGAGTGTAAACTTCTCATATGGAATTTTGAAGGAGGTTTGACCATGAGCCAAGCTTATTGAAAGGATGGCGACCAGGAGCTTTAGGAGTTTCATTGGTAATTAATTGAATTTTGAAGATAAGGAAGAGGGAGGGAAGAACCATACCGCCGGGCACAATTAAATACAGCGTGTTGCCCAATGAAATATGATAGTGGATCACATGATTTTTCAACGCTGGCGGCAGGCAAAGTCCTGTAGACGAAGGGCTAAATTATCAATGTCGTCTTTTCGTGCAAGTTGTTGTATCCAGTATTTTGGAATTGATTCGAACCCATAAAGTAATCCCGCCAGGCCTCCCGTCACAGCTCCTGTGGTGTCGGAATCTTCTCCAAGGTTTACGGCGTTCAAAGTTGCACTTTCGTAGTTGTTTGTGGTCAGCAGGCACCAAATGGCTGCTTCCAGTGTGTGGAGCACATAGCCACTACTATGTATTTCTGTTTCAGGCAGGTCGTAGATATTTTCGTTCAATAGCCGGGTAAATAATTTTATTTCATCGGGATTAATTGAACAGGTATTTAAAAACTCAGGAATTTCAGTTTGAAGGTTTTTATAAATCTCAAACTTTTCAGTTCCAAAAAGTACTTGTCTTGCAAATTCAAGATAGTAAAAGCAAGCTATTACAGAGCGAATGTGCCCATGGGTAATCGAAGAAACCTGTTTGGTGATTTCAAACCTGTCTGGAATAGGCTTGTTCTTAATATAAATAAGTAAGGGTAAAATTCTCATGAGGGAGCCGTTGCCATTGTCCGAAACGTCCATGCCGCCAGCTAATTCAGGATTGCACCCCCTCTGCAACCGTCTAATGGCCTGGCTCGTTGCGATACCAACGTCAAATACATTTCCATGTGCTGTCCAAAAATTTTCGGTAAGCCAGGCAATGAAGTTATTTCCAATTCTATCCAAACTAAATTCGTGTGTTAGTGCTTCCGCCAGGCAAAACGCCAATGAACTGTCATCGGAAAATGTACCTGCTGGCAAATTGTAAGTGCCAAAGCCTCTCATATCGGTTACAGGCCTATGTGCAATTTGCTGTCGACTTAGGAACTCAACCGGCACTCCTAAAGCATCACCAATAGCTATACCGAAAAGTATGTCTTTACAATTGTTTCGATCAGTCATTATCTTCCCTGGTTAAAAAAGTAAATCATTTCACTGTACATGAATCTAGATTTGCCCTTTTGCTTTAACAAACAGATCAAGGAGTCGATAAAAGTCATCCAGCGCTTTATCTTCATCATTCTTGTTTCTTTTGAGTATCATACTCGGCCATCCTTCACTCGACGAGGGCAGTTTGTATTCTTTCCTTACACTCATGGAAAGTCAAAAAGTTTGATAACTCTGGGTTAATTCCATTCACCCATTCTGCAGCGTTGTAACCGCGAATGTAATTGGCCAAATCAAAAAGTGATTTAGTCCCTCCTACATACATGCCTACGCGTGGCCTGATTAGTTGAAGGTGTTCGTATAAATTTCCTGGCTTCTTAAACTCTGGCATATAGAAGTAGTTTTGTTACCAATAGCCGCCTAGTGAGATTGAAATGATAATCATTTTACTGTGGAAGAACTTATTCATAAATTTTAAATTTACCCGTAGCAATCTATTTCAAAATTTTACTTATATATCGATTGAACGGTGGCTCGCCTTCAAAATAAATCATTTCAGCATTTCCAAATACCAGGATAATTGCGCTATTCGTGCCTATTTGCATCAAAGCTTCTTTTATCGGCAATACTTTCTGATCTATCTGGTAATTTTCTGATATTACATAACAGCTCGTTCTATCGCCAGTAAAAAACTCCAGCCTGTCCAAAATGTCGCAATGATTGCCGTTAACTTCTTCAAACAATTTCCAGTCAAAGTGCCTAAAATGGCCCAGGTCCCTGATAAACTTGGGCCTTGCTTTTTTTGATCCAACAAATTGAATGTACCGTTCCTGCTTTTCTTTGACAACGAAATTTTTTATCAATTTTATTTCCAGGGCTGGATTCATCTTAAAACGGTTAATTACATTTGATGATTGAAGTATACGTTACCAAAACTTCCACCATGGTTTTTTAGTATGTACAATTTTATTGCTCGTATTAGCGGACTCCATGCCCGGGAATTCTGTATTTAATTTTAGTTGTTCAGTCCAAAGCTTATAAACCTGTCCCTTTGGATTGCCTTCGTCGTCGAGCGGGTAGGGAAGTTTTAGTTTGCGCATGAAATCGAGCAATTGCCAATCCTCTTTTGTAAAATCATCTTCCGGGTATGCCTTGTCTTGTTCTTCTTCTTCCATATCCCAACGCACCAGGTATTTGTCGATGTCTGCCACTTTCACCTGACTTACATATCTTGTAATCGTAGTCGCATTGCCTTTCCAGGGGGCCGCATCTTCTTCACTCATTTCTTCCTGCCAATAGTCTGGCATTGGATTAAACCGGTCGATAAGCTCGCCATTCACAAACAATAAATACATCCAGAAATCTCCATCATGTATATGAAAAGAAAAAACCGGGGCATTTAAATCCTTAGAAATAAAAATGGCCGTATTGTCCCATTCTAGATAGTCGTTGGGGTAATAAATAGAAGTGTTTCCATTCGCTTCTTCTATGACGCAACAGTTGTAGTCGTCAATCGACACTCCTTCTTTTTTAAGTCCACCGCCGACGGACTTTGCATACTTTGTCAAACAATTTACTACTTCGTTTTGCGATTTGCCGACGACGCTGGTAAGCGAAAGAAACATTCCCATAGCAGTAGTAGTTAAAATTTCTATCCTAAAATTTTATTGTTCTTGGTTTTTATTTGCTTTAATATAAAAAGACCTAGTAAGGCTGCCATCAATGAAGCCAATAATATGCTCATCTTGGAGGCTGAAATGATTTCTGAATCGGTGAATGCCAAATTAGCAATGAATATACTCATTGTAAAACCAATTCCCCCCAGGATGGAAACTCCCACTATATGTTGCCAGGTTGAGCCTTCTGGTAGTTTTGCAATATTCTTTTTTACTGCTAAATAAGATACAAGAAATATTCCCAGGAATTTTCCAAGTAGCAAACCTAAAATTATTCCCAGCGAATTATTACTTGTAAATGTTTGAAGCAAATCCTTCGGGAAAGCGATCGCTGTATTGGCAAGAGCAAATATTGGCAGGATCAAAAAGGAAACGGGAAAGTGTAAAAAATTTTGAAGTTTAAAGGAGGGATTTTTACCCCTTACTTTAAATGGCATCGCAAATGCCAACAACACGCCGGCAATGGAAGGGTGTATACCTGATTTGAGCATAAAATACCACATTATCACACCTCCTAATAAATATATCGGGAGGCTATAGACCTTTTTCTTACCTGCTATGAACAGAATAAAGAATATGGCAAGTGAAATGAATAGATAGAGTAAAGTAATATTACTGGAATAGAATATTGCTATAACCGTAATCGCTCCTAAATCGTCGATGATCGCCAATGCCGTTAAAAATATTTTTATGGATGCCGGGATTTTATTGCCGGCAAGCGAAAGTATCCCGAGCGCAAATGCAATGTCCGTCGCCATTGGAATTCCAAAGCCTGACTCGGTGACGGTTCCGTTATTAAATAAGAAATGAATCAGTGCGGGAACTAACATTCCCCCGACGGCAGCCAGTACAGGTAATATGGCGTTTTTAAATTGGGATAGTTCGCCTATATATAGTTCACGTTCTATTTCCAGTCCCACCAACAGGAAGAAAATGGTCATCAACCCGTCGTTAACCCAATGTTCGATGGAGTAATTCAACTGGATGTTCAGGAAAGAAAGATCGAGTGTCGAATGCCAAAAGTGAATGTACCTATCAGAAAAAGGGCTATTCGCCAGTGCTAATGAAATAAGTGTGCACGCAATAAGCACGAACCCGGCAGATTTTTCACTTTTAAAAAAGTTTTTGAATATATCCATTCTTTATGCGCTACTTTATTTTTTGTCTCCGGTAAATATTTTTGTTAACCATTATTTCGTCGGCATTCGCAGTTTTTTCCAGGAACAGGATTTTATATTTATAACTTATATCCTCGAATACGGGTGATTCGGTGGTAGCTGCTGTGTCGTTGGGCGCAGGTGCAGTTGAATCCTCGTCAATCATAATTTTCGGAGGAATGAATCTGATGAATTGGGCCGGGCAATAATCGCAGGATGTAAGGTCAAGGTCAGCTACTATTTTACCCTGTGAACTTCTTAGCTTCCCTGCGTAATAGTAAAAGCCTCCGTCGGACGCGGAAAATATCGTGTCAGTTTTGTAAACAGAAACGGGTGATTGTTTAAGAAAAACGGAATCTCCTTTAAAAGTCAGGACTGAAAGATGATACCATTTGTGATTGGGGTGCTCGGTATCTTTACGTTGATTTAGCTCCCGTATCTCTTCAAGACCTGCAAAGGTCCCACGCGGTTTAAATTGTGCGAAAGCAAAATTGAAAAGAAGGGACGTAAAAATTGTAAAGCTGATTCTTATCATAATGAATGTGAGTTCCAGTCGCAAATCTAACGTTTCACCTCTACTTTAAGTTATGCATTACTTTCATAACTGCGTCAAAGTATGAATACCTGCTCCCGGTATAATTTTCCAACTCTTCAATGATTTCTGGTAAATAAGTAAACTGTCGATCGTCAACATAGTTCTTGTAAAGTTTTTTCGAACCCGGGAGGTCACCCATTCGTTTGGCGATCACAACTTCTCCGGCCCTCACGAAATGTTCATATAAGCTGGCTTTCCACGTATTGTAGCCCTGTTTTTCCATTGCCGGTTTAATGGGTTCAAAAAGTCGCTCTGTCGTGGCAACCAGGTCTTGTGGTATGCTGTCGATAACCGGGTTTACAAATGAGTGGCCGAATTCATGAATACTTAATTCACGCAATCTTTGTTGATTGCCGAATCCCAGATCCAAACTTTTTGGATCGTGGAAGGCTTGGAGTTCAAATGCTCCAAAAACATTGAAGAGTGTTGTTTTTCCATTTTTCGTAAAGTTCAATCCAAAGCCCATACCTTTTGGTATAGTGAGCGAAGGCACTAAAATGTATTTTTGGAAACTCTTCCTGTAAAATGATTCGATAACTGGTACGAAATTATTTCCAGGCAGATTCTTCTTTACCTGCTTAACTGCAGAAGTGTAGAATTCTTTTGTGTCAATTATATATTGTTTAAAATTTATTTCTTCGTAGAAGCTATTTAATCCATCAAGGAAGATTCCAGCGTTTTGTTTTGCCTCGGCAGTATCTTTCTTTACGGAGAAGTTGATGAAATATTTTGCATCGAGGTCACCTCTTAACTGTGCCCTGGGAAAGTTATCGACCTGGATCAATAAATTGATAATGTAATCCAGCCACAAATGGTCAGCTACTGCAAAGCTCTTAGCCAGTTTTTCGCTAGTCGCATATTTTTTATATTTCTCGTAGATATAAAATCCGTATTTATGCCATTCTTTTTTAGGTATATTCTTTCCCTCTATTTCTACTGTCTTATTTTCAATATCCACTCCTTCAAATCCTATGAAGTATGCGAGCCCTAGTAGTTCGACGTTATAATTCACTTCTACCGCGAGTTTACCTGCTGCGACGGGCTCCTGGGCATTCGGGAAAATTGCCTGAATAGAAAGTAAGATGATAACGCTAACTCTTTTCATATGTGTATATACATGTAAAGTACCGAAAATTGAAAATAATATGGGAGCTACATTTAGCTTTGCGAAATAGTTTTACGCAAACCGGCCAAGGTGAAAGTAAAACGCAAACGTGGGCTACCTGCTTACTCATCTTTGCCCTTTTGCGTGAAATACCCTAATTTGTTAATGCATTATGCCATCGGCTCGAACCATCACTACCTTCACTTATATCCTTATTGGATTACTGCTCGGCAGCGTATCTCTTCGTGCCCAGGAAAAAAGCCTCAATGCAGATAAATGGGCAATTGAACTAGATAAAAAAAACTCACCCGAACCAAAGCTAAATGTAAGAGCCCTTGACTCTCTATTCCGCTATTCAGATAGCCTTCATGTATTTAAATTCATCGAAGACTTAGAAGAAAAAGCAAAGAGTAAAGGAGATCATTTCAAGGCCCGGGTTAAAATGCTCAGAGCATTAGCCTTTTTTTTGAAATATGGGTACTACGACTATTATCATAAGCGCAACACGGCTGATGTGAATAGTGTGAAGGAAGAGCTCATGAGTTTGTATACCTCAGCAATTGAACTCGCATATCGAAGCGAAGATGATTATTTAATAGCCGAAATAAGTTCTGCATACGCCGCCGTTGCAATCGTATTTGGAGAAATTGGACTTGCAGTTATGTATTCAAAGAATGCAGTTGATCTTTGGGAAAAACTCCATGTTCCAGTTCAGCCCGAACACTACCAGTATTTGGCCGAAATCCTCTACAAGGTAAGGGAGTATAATGAGTCCATTCGTTATGCAAGGAAGGCTGTGGACGCATGGCAGAAATCACCCAATGAAGTCAAACGTTTTACGATTAGTTCTATGAACACAGTTGCGTTGGGATATCATCGTCAGAATCAATACGACTCTGCATTTACTTATTATAACCGGGCCTTACAATTGGGCCATAAAACAAAGGATACCATCTGGACTGGAATTGTTTCAGGAAACATGGGCCAGGTGTTTTATATGCAAGGAAAATATGACACAGCTTATGCATTATTCAAATTGGATTATCAAAGTAGCAAGGAAAGCCAATTTTACGACAACGCAGCCAACTCACTGCAGTGGGCAGCAAGAACCAGCCTTGTACGTGGCGACAAGACGAAAGCCCTGGCGGAAGTAAGAGAAGCTTTCCAGCTTTTAAAAATCTGGCCCGACCCAAATTATTTACGGAATGCCTATTATACCAGCATGCAGATCTTTAGGGAAATGGGTAACTACGACAGCGCTTTTTATTATAATAGTCTGCACGCAGCTATCAACGACTCGCTCGAAAAAGTAGTGGCTACCAGTAGCCTCGCTATTTCAAAAGCCAAATTAAATGATGAAACCAGCAGGTATAATATTCAAAGTCTAAATAAGGAAAGGCGGGCACAGGTATTATATAGAAATGTTTTAATAGCCGCAATAGTTATCCTCTCACTTGTCGCCCTGCTGATTGTGAACAGGCAGCGGCTGAAAGAAAAAATAAAATCCGAACAGGCGCAACAGGCAAAATGGCGGATGGAGCAGGAGGTGGCATCTGCAAAACAACAATTGGGAATGTTTACCGCCAACATTGTTGAGAAAACCAATCTTATCGAGAAACTTGAAATGCAGGCAAAGGGCAGGGAAGCAACTATTGAACAACAAACCATCATTTCTGAGCTCAGCCAGAAAACTATATTGACGGAGGAAGACTGGACGGTCTTCAAATCTCTGTTTGAAAAAATCTACCCCGGATTTTTCATCAACCTCGTTTCAAAATTTCCTGATATAACCCTGGCCGAGCAAAGAATGGCGGCCCTTACTCGTCTTCATCTTTCTACAAAACAAATAGCTTCAATGCTCGGCATCTCTGTCGACA
>CBFGXP010000138.1:0-10628 GCA_965652775.1 uncultured bacterium | reverse complement strand
TCACAAATTCAGTTCCGCTTAATTGCGGCATTTTTATATCGAGAAAGATCACTTCAACCGGTTGCTCCTGTAAAAAAACAGTTGCATCTATAGCATTTCCAAATTCACCTATCAATTTCAAAGTCGGAATTTTTTCTATATATCTCCTGATCACGTCTCTTGCCATCGGCTCATCATCTACAATAATACACCGGATCAATATTGGGTTTCCATTAGGCATAAGCAACATTCGTTTTAGATGATGAATTTAAGTCTGACACTTCTTCTTTTTTTATTCTTACTAATTCAACCTTTAAGTCAACTACAAAAACTTCTTCTTCTTCCCTGATCTGCAGCTCATACTTGTCTTTGTACAATAGGTCAAGTCGTTGGCGGACATTATTAATTCCGATGCCGGATTTACTCTGAATATTGCCATTCACCGAAGCTTTCCCATTCATTAATTTCATCACGAGGGTTGTATCTCTTAGCTCAATGGTTAGATTGATCCATGGATCCTGGAGCATATTACTGGTGCCATGCTTAAAACAGTTTTCAACAAAAGGAAGTAAGAGCAATGGAGCAATATAAAGATCATTGTGTTTATCAGGTATCAGTATATGCACATCCAGTTTGTTACCATACCGGATCTTTTCAAGATTAACGTACTCAGTTACCATCAACAACTCTTGCTTTAATGGCACTAATGGCTTTTGTCCCTCATATAAAATATAACGCAGCATATCTGAAAGCCCCATGATCATTTTTGAACTTTTAGGCGACTCTGTTTGTGCCTGAGAATAAATATTATTCAATGTATTGAATAAAAAATGCGGATGTATTTGTGCAGTGAGTAACTGCATTTGTGCTTCTGTGTTTTCCTTTTGCAGCTGCAGATTGCGATAGTAATGATGATACCAGTGCTTGCCAAATTTCAACATTAATGCGCTGGCGGTTATGGTGAATGCACCTTTACTGGTGGCTAATACCGCAATAAAAAAAGAGAAGTGCTCTTTCCTGGTTTCCGATGGCGGGTACTTTGTCGATAAAATCAGTTCCAATATTTGGGGTAGTTTTTTTCCTATAACATACAAGCTTAACATGCCGCTTAAAAACCAGAGTATCATGATACATATTAATGCAAGCAGGTACTTTTTTTTCAAAACAATTTTGGGGAACACGAAATAAAGTATGCTATAAACAAGGGGAGCATGGACAATCACGATAAAAAAACTTTCCGGGAGAGTATATTCCAGGTGTTTGAAGTTTGTCCATTCCGGATGGCTAAGAGGGGCAGCGGTATTTGTAAATGCTATGTAGAGATACCAGATACACCAAAACAAAAGGTGCTGCTTAATGCGGTCGCTTCTTTTTTCGGAGAATAAAAAGCTGGTTAGATTCATTACACAAATGTTCAATTAAATATTAGCCTGGTTGCCAGGAATGCGAAATAATCGGATTATAACACGACGAACATCGCTTCTGGCACGACGAAATTTGTTTATCGAAGATTAGTTTGAATTCCGGATAAGGTTAGGACTGAAGATCTACCAACATTCATATCGGCCAACGACTAAAAAACATCTTTTATACCACCACATTCCTATCCTGTCGCATTTGTTGAAATTTCTTTTTACTGAAAAATATTTTTGACCGGTAATTGAAATTTTAAATCAAAACAAATTATTATGAAGCAGTTTTCAAAACTTCTGGCGGTAAATATTTTTGTCTCGACTATTATTCTTACATCCTGCCAGAAAGAAACAAAGGATCTAACTATTAGTAAAGAAGAAGCAACCGCTTCTGTAAAAAGCAAACAACCGCTTGACCCCGGCTTTGCTGACAATGATATGGTGATGTATTGGAATGAAAAAACCAGCATCGTTGCTGCTACATGGAATCCACAACCCGTCAGGGCCCGGTTTTATGCCATTACCCAGATTGCGGTACATGATGCTTTGAATGCCATCAAACCCAAATATCAACGCTTTGCTTTATTGAATGCCAGGGAACAGTTTGCAAGTCCCGATGCAGCCGTAGCAAGTGCGGCTTACTGGGTGTTAAAGGGATTGAACCTGGGTAGCACTTTTCCATTGGACAGTTGGTATAACGAAAGCTTGTCCACCATTCCGGATGGTGAAAGCAAGGAGTTGGGCAAAACACTTGGTAAACAGGCTGCCGATGCGGTCATTGCCAATCGTGCCGGTGATGGTATTTTACAAGTGATCACCAACGCAACTAGCCCGGCAGAAGGCGATGATCCCGGGGAATATCGCATAACTCTGTTTTGGTCAAATCCAATTTTGAATCTTTCAAACATCAAACAAATACCAAATTGGGGAACAGTGCTAAAGCCATTTGTGGTGCAAAACAATTATCAGTTCAGGCCTGCCGGACCTAACCCTGCAAACTCCGTGGCTTATGCCGTTGATTATAACGAAGCAAAAACAAAAGGAGCAAGAGTTGGTCATACCCGCACTGCTGAAGAATCAGCCATTGCATTCTTCTGGGACGATAGCCGGCCTTCACTGATCTGGAATTCGCTGGCAAGAAACATTATCAACAGCAAAAAGCTGGATGCCTGGAAAACCGCCCGCCTATTTGCACTGGTGCATACTGCATTAGCAGATGGAATGAATTCTGCAATGGAGGCCAAATATCACTATTATTTCTGGCGGCCGGAAACTGCAATACGTCAAGGCGATAATGATGGCAACCCCAATACAGCAGGCGATGCCGGCTGGCTGCCAAGTCTTACTGAAGTGCCCAATGCCAACTCACTATTCACTATTTACACACCGCCCGTACCGGAATATCCCTCCAGTTTTGCAATGAATGGGGGTGCGGCGGCAGAAGTGTTGAGATTATTCTTCGAGACGGATGAATACGAATTCGATCTTACAAGTACAAAACTGCCTGATGTTACCAGGCATTACAACAGCTTCTCTTCAGCGGCCAGGGAAAATTCGCTCTCCAAAATTTACGGGGGCTTCTATTTCAGAAAATCAATATTAGATGGCGAAGAGATGGGAAGGCAAATTGCCAATTATGTTTTCACGCATGCTTTCAGGGAAGAATAGGGTGGTCAATACAACTTGTTTACTTCCTGGAAATAAAAATGACGGAACATGAAACAGTTATTTCTTACAGTGACATTCCGCTTACTTATTGCTGGTTTTATTTTTTGCTCATGCAAAAAAGACCTCTCCTGTGAGGATTGTCAAACAAATCAGCAGGCTCAGCCAACAAGCATTACAAATAAACCTCCCATCGCAGATGCCGGGCCCGATCAAACAATCATCTTTCCAACAGACAGCATTTTATTGAATGGTTCTGCTTCCAATGATCCGGATGGAAGAATTACTGCATTGCAATGGAAAAAAATTTCAGGACCTGCCTCATTCAATATTGTAAATGCAAATTCAGTACAGGCATTGGTAACAAATTTTGCAGAAGGAGTTTATGAATTTGAATTAGCTGTGACGGATTCGCTTGGACTTTCTGATAAAGACACCACAACTGTTACCGTTATTAAATTATCTACGGATGAAATAATTTTCACCGACCAGGCATGGCAATGCTGGTGGGGTTGCTGGATAGAGATTCCCGATCTATATAGTCATCTGCCTGCCGGTATCCCCTTCCAGGTCTTTATTAAGAGAGACAATACCAATACCTGGGAGGAAGCCTTGCATGTATCTCAGGTTGGTTATGGATACTGGGTAGAGAATAATGGCCTTTTGGTAGTTTATGGAGAAAATTTGGGTAATGATACCCCTGATATAAAAATTGTCTATTAACAGGAACAATAAACTAAATAAAAATGAAAAAGTTAGCTACAATATTACTAGCAGGAATACTTTTCTCTGCATGTCAAAAAAACGGTAACGAATCATTCAAAGACGAGCTTACGATTCAGGGAAAAATAATTATACCGAATGAGGAAAGTTCTATTATCCGCAGCTCGCAGGAAGATCAATACAATACTTTTTATGGACCAGCAGTACAATTTGGTGAAGGCCACGTACGCAGTTGGGTCAATATCAGTCATGATGATAAACCACTTGCCATTGGTGTTGAATTTACGGATGGTGTATTGCAACAGCAGCATGAACACCAGGGCGGTGGTAATAATCATGGACACGAAGTGTTACTACACTTGCATCAGAAAGCTAAAGCTCTTATGCCGTTTGATCATATTACGATGGGTTTTATGGCGGCAGGTCATCCGCCTCCGGGTATTTATTCAGTTCCACATTTCGATTTTCATTTCTACAAAATGTCTTTAGAAGAAAGAATGGCTATTCCATCTTATCCCCAGGCGATGACTGCTTTTAATAATAATCCTTCAACAGGTTATCTTCCTCCTGCATATGTAAAAGCACCCGCCGGCGAAGCACAAATGGGCGCACACTGGATGGATGTGTTATCACCTGAATTTAATGGCCAGCAATTCACACATACATTTATATATGGCTCTTATGATGGTAAAGTCAATTTTCTTGAACCGATGGCAACACAAGCTTTTTTAATGAGCGGAACAACAGTTCATAAAGCATTCAGGCAACCGCAGTTCTTCGACCCCATCAATACCTATTACCCTACACGGTACAACATCTGGAAAAATGAAGATAACAATCGGCATTATTTAGCAATGGACCAGATGGTATTGAGATGAAACAATTTTGATAAAATCAATGCTTACCTTATTTCCAAAGCAATTGGATTTTTCCAATTGCTTTTTTTTAGAGACGAAGGATTGTGAATGACATGCCCCTCATGTATATTATCTTTGCCGCTATGGAAAAATTTTTGAAAGATCTGTTTGAAGGACAATCATACGATGAAAAAAATTTCTTTCTGATCAGCGGGCCATGTGTTGTGGAAAGCGAGGAGTTGTTAATGGAAGTAGCCGACAGCGTCTATTCAATTTGTAAAAATCTTGGCATCCCCTATATCTTCAAAGCCTCATACAGAAAAGCAAATCGCACCAGCGGCTCTTCGTTTACCGGACTTGGAGATGACCTGGCGTTGGGCATGATCAACCATGTAAAGAAAAAATTCTTATTGCCTGCTACAACTGATATTCATGCAACGGAAGAAGCTGTGCTGGCAGCACAACATGTAGATGTTTTACAGATACCTGCATTTCTTTGTCGCCAAACCGACCTATTGGAGGCAGCAGGAAAAACCGGTAAGATCGTGAATGTAAAAAAAGGCCAGTTTGTAAGCGGTGATGCGATGAAATTTGCTGTGGATAAAATTCGAAAAACCGGAAATGAAAAAATAATCCTCACGGAGCGGGGAACAACATTCGGCTACCAGGATCTTGTTGTTGATTATCGAAATATACCAGTCATGAGATCACACGGGGTACCTGTAGTAATGGATTGTACGCATAGTTTGCAGCAACCAAATCAATCAGGAGGCGTCACGGGTGGAAATCCCCAAATGATTGAAACGATAGCTAAAGCTGCTATCGCAACTGGCGCTGACGGGTTATTTATTGAAACACATCCAAACCCGGCTATAGCAAAAAGTGATGGAGCCAATATGTTAAAGTTAGAATTGCTCCGCGCACTTTTGGAAAAACTTATCAGGATAAGAAAAGCACTTGACTAAAACTAAAAAGCCATCCCCGTAACGAGATGGCTTATTTAGTTTCATAGATCAATTTATTGACGAAGGAAAGTAGTATCGATATTTGTTGTTGTATTAAACATCACTGAGACCCCTGTCCTTAAAGAATCCTGGTAACTCACATTTGATGGACGATAAAAAACGTTATAGTTTCCCGCCGGTAATCCTTTGATAATATAACCGCCGTTGATACCGGTAAAAGTTGTCGCAAATGTATCAACACCCTGAACTGCGTAAACAGTTGTTTTAAATTCTTTCGGCATTACTACACCCTTTATTGTACCGCCCACCGCATTCAGAATGGCACGAATCGTAGGCTTCAAACTGTATTTATTACTACCGGTCTTAACAATGGATTTTGCTACATCAAAATCAAGAACGATCTTATACATCCTTTCATCTGTAATATTTTCCTGCACATTTAATTTCAGACCGCTTTGTTGGGCACTAGGTGTTTCTAATTTAATAAGTTCGGAAGTACCCTCGATCTTTACATAGTTTTCCGTTCCCAACACCAGTCTTATCTGGTGAAGTCTGCCCGAAGGGATCTGAGCCTCGGCAAGTATTGTATCTTCATCGTTAACCAATCGGAGCAGGTCATAAACACCTGCATTTACTCCTTTCAAACTTATCCACCCATTGTCATTATCACCTGTTACATTTATCTGTACATCTGTTACGTCAATGTATACAGCCTGATAATCGCCGGGGTCATCAGTTAAGTAAACCTGCAGTGTGGCAGTACCATTACCGGTACCATTTTTTTTACATGAAATAAATATCAAAAGTGAAACAAGTGATACTACAAACGCAGACGCTACAACTATCCTTCTCATATAATGTTTTTAAGCAGTACGATTAAATCAAGATTAGTGCCAAATAAAAAAGACCCGGTGCGGGTCTTTCAGTTGATAAGGTAAAACCAAAGATAGCCAATGTAAAAATGGTTTACAATAGTTGTTAAAAATATTTACCCGGATGCTCGCAGTAAGCCATAGGAAACAAGACGGGATAAGTAATTTTACTAAAACAAAAAGGCGGGCTGCTCCGGCTTTTGATATTTTTCTTCACAATTAATGAGTCGTCGTCGTCATTTTACTACAAACGGGACAGCCAATTTATGATCATTTGTATTTGCATGCAGAACATAAAAACCTGGCAATAAATTTTCCATTCCTTTAATAGCGATTGAATTACTCCCTTGCAAAATTGAATTTCTTTGTCTTAGTACTATCTTACCGTTCATATCAACGACCCGGAATTCTGCTATAGCCTTTGAAGAATAATTAATATTGACTAAAGCAACACCTGTTACCGGGTTCGGATTTATAGAAATACTATTCACTGCATTTGTCGCTTTCCTGAATAACAATACCCTGCTATAACTGATTTTACCATCTTTATCACTGATCAATAGACGATAGAAAAAAGTAATTGTTGAAACATTCTGCAGATTGTCAGTAAATTCATATGGCGTAGTTACTCCAAATCCGCCACGAGGCGATACATAGCCTATGGGAATAAAATCAGTTCCATTGAAGCTCCGCTGAATTTCAAATTTTTCAATATTGAATTCTTCTGTTGTTGTCCACTGTAAAACGGCTTTTTCATTATGATAAACACCGCTGAAGCTAATTAATTTTAATGGCAGTGCAACGTCGTCGCCAATTGTGGTAAATGCATTATTTGTTTGTACGGGTAAATTAAAATCAAAATAAATTGATGCCGTATTATGAATTGTATCACCAAGTGCAACTGAATTAAGTGGGACAATGCGGTAAGCGATATATCCATGACTTGCGGGTTCGTTAATCGCACTATGCGGCAGTTTTATATTATTGAAAGTCCATGTGAGTATATTACCTGTCAAAGTTACTTTGTAACTGTGGCTGGTTGCAATCACCTGTAAAGTGGAGAGATCCAGTTTCTCACTTAACGTGTCAAGAACAACTATATTAAAAGCCGTATCGGTACCAAGATTTTGAAAACGGACAAGATAATCAAGGTATTTTCCATCTGACACATATGTAAGTGGGACCCTTCCTTCATTTTTTTCGTATTTATCATTGGGGTCAAAAGATCCTACTACAATCTGTTTTATAACAACAGTATCATCCAAAGGAGTCTGATCGCCGGCAACCGGGGTTATGATTCCGATGGACGTTAAAGTGTCCCCTAAGTTTACTAACGGTGGAATTTGAACCTGGAAATTAACTGTGATCGAAGTTGAATCAAGCGGATCGAGATTAGAATAGCTCCACTTTAAGGTATCGCCATTGGATGAGGTGATCGCTGGGACCGAAGAAATAAAATTCAAACGAGAATCTTTTTTGAAAAGTATTTCACCAACTGGAACAGGATCTGTTCCAATATTCTTATATAAAATTTTATAACTGACATTAAACCCGGGTCTTGCCACTGATAAGGGTATTGCATTAATGACAAGATCCTTAACTCCAGGGATGGGTTGTATTGCAAAACTGAATGAATCCTTGTTAAAATAAGTTGTAAAGGAACTTAAATGCGATGAAGGAACTACGTTGTAATACGTCAAAGGTAACTGGACAGTGGTTGTGTAATCCCCGATATCAGTTTCGTTTTTGAAAAGACCATTAACAGGAACGGAAATTCTTGTATCTCCGGGTTTTTCTGTCTTTACTATTGCGTTGGAAAAAAACGGTTCACCAATATCTTTAACACCGTTTGAATTTTCATCATAATAAAGAACGCCGGTCACTGTATTAACTGAAGATAATCGAATGATCCATGCATCCCAATTACCATTATTATTTGTAATATCTCCGCCCGGTAAGGAATTGGTAGATCCGGTTATTATGAAATCATTATCGCCAATTTCTAATGGTGCGCCCTGGGGTAATTCACCTCTGAATCCTCCCAAAGGTCGCTGCCACTCCAATAGACCTGCAGAAGATAATTTAACAACCCAGAGATCCGCAAAGGAAGAATCAAAAACTGTCGGGTTATGAAATCCCGTAATGTCTCCATCATTACATTCAGTAAAAGCTGTGATCAAATAACCATTGTCAAGGGTCTTAATAATACCGCCTATAGCAAGCCGTGAATCTGAAGCTATACCAACTATTCTATCACGACCAAATCCACCAAGAGTTTTTTGCCATACAATTGTCCCGGACAAATTGATCTTCAAAGTCCAGATATCGGAACCTGTAGCGACTCCATGGTAGCCAACAACATCTCCTCCTCCATTGTTGACATATCCACCAATTACCAGACTTCCGTCAGCTTCAATAGAAACAATTTGATTGGGCTCATCATCAAGGGTACCGCCAAAACATTTCTCAAATAACAATACGCCTGCCTGTGATACACGACAAATATAAAAATCAGAATAGTCGGTATTTATTCCATGGAATGAGGGGAGGCCGACTGACCTTGCATACCCTGCGATATATATTTCGCCAGTTGGCGAAAGCTTGATATCTGAACATAATTCTATATGACTCCCTCCATAGCAATTTTGCCATTGCAGCACACCAGCACTATTTAATTTGACTAACCACAAATCCCGGGTATTTGATGCTCCATGATTACCGGTTACATCCCCGTTGGTTGATCCTGTTTCTGTGAGTAAATAGATAGATCCATCTGATCCTTCAACGGATTTTGCAAATTCAAACCCTTCTTGTCCGCCACCACCAAGGTTTTTTTGCCATACAAGCACACCGGTTTCACTCACTTTAAAGACCCATGCATCCACTACACCATTGTTAGCTGTAACATCACCGTTAGTCGAAGATGTAGCACCTGATATGATATAGTTTCCATCAATGCTTTTAGTAATATTTGAAACATATTCATTCGCCGATCCTCCAAAACATTTTTGCCACAATACGGTTCCATTATTATCAAGCTTACACAACCAAATATCAATTGCCCCGTGATTATTAGTAATATCGCCGTTAAGGGAATTGGTTGTACTAAGAATTACTGTTGTTCCGTCAACATTATGGTAATATGAAACGGGCGTTTCTAAATTACTTCCACCTAGTATTTTTCGCCATTGGCTGGTCCCCTGGACATTAAATTTTTCTACCCACAGATCACCGCCTCCATGATTAGTACTGAAACTTCCATCATTTGAAAAAGTTTGACCAACAAGGATAAATCCATTATCAATTGTCTTTATAGAAAATGCGGCACCATCATAATTCGCTCCACCAAGAGTGTGTTGCCACCGAATGCCGGGTGTTTGACCGGATAAATAAAAAGCCGTTAAAATAATTGTAAGGGTAAAAAATACTTTTTTCATAGATTCAGTTTTGGTTTTCAAATTAAAGGTAGACAAAAAGCCAGCTCAAGAACTGGCTATCACTTCCCAAATTCTAATAGTTCCAAGCAATCACTTCTTGCTATTTTATCATTAAAGTCCTGCTGAGTATTCTACTTCCATCAGACCAAATCAGATTGTAGATTCCTGCCGGCAAGATTTTCAAATCAACCTGACTTTGCGCCGTGTTTCTCATGGGCAGAATCACTTTAACTATTTTCCCTGTTATATCTATTAACCTGATCTGAGTATTTTTATTTGAGGAAGGATGTATAATTGTCGCCATATCAATTACCGGGTTTGGATATATTCTTAATTCGAACGAGTTTACAGAAGGACTACTGATTCCTGTTACAGTGTTAAATATAAAACCGGGCAATGTTGCTGTGCCTCCGGGAGTAGTAACACTTACATTTCCTGATACTCCTGATCCTACAACTGCTGTAATACTGGTTGCTGAGTTAACGGTAAATGAAGTGGCTGCAACGCCACCAAAACTAACTGCCGTTGCTCCTGTAAAATTCGTTCCTGTTATTGTTATTGATGTACCCGTACCTCCACTTGTTGGAGTAAATGCTGTAACTGTTGGGGGTGGTACAAATGTGAACCCTGCTAATGATGCAGTTCCTCCTGGAGTAGTAACGTTTACATTTCCTGTTGCACCAATTCCCACAACTGCTGTAATACTGGTGGCTGAGTT
>CBFGXP010000137.1:0-10675 GCA_965652775.1 uncultured bacterium | reverse complement strand
GAAAAAATGTCCAAATCAAAATTCAACACAGTTAACCCCGATGATTTGGTTGTGAAATACGGCGCCGATACTTTCCGCATGTACGAAATGTTCCTTGGCCCTGTAGAAATGAGCAAACCATGGGATACAAAGGGAATCGAAGGTGTTCATAGGTTTTTGAAAAAGCTTTGGCGCCTGTTTTATGATGAGTTGAAGGGAAAAGTATGGAATGAAGAAAAAGCAACAGCTGCAGAATTAAAAGTGCTGCACAAAACAATTAAGAAGATAGAGGAGGATACAGAACGTTTTAGCTTCAATACGGGGGTCAGCACGTTTATGATATGTGTAAATGATCTCACCGATCTTAAATGTTATAAAAAAGAAATACTGGAACAGTTGCTTATTTTACTGGCTCCTTATGCGCCACATATCAGTGAAGAGTTGTGGAGTATATTGGTCAACAAAGGAACTATTCTCGATGCTCCGTTCCCCAAATGGAATGAAGAATATTTGAAAGAAACTTCAAAGGCCTATCCTGTCGCTATTAACGGTAAAACAAGATCAGAGCTCACCATTGCCCTGGATGCCACACAACAACAGGTGGAAGAAATCGTTTTAAAAGATGAAATAGTAATGAAGTGGCTGGAAGGCAAACCACCAAAAAGGATCATTTATGTAAAGAACAAAATGATCAACGTGGTAGTATGACCTGCAGCGGTCTCCATAGGAGA
This sequence comes from uncultured bacterium, assembly GCA_965652775.1. Classification (GTDB taxonomy): domain Bacteria; phylum Bacteroidota; class Bacteroidia; order Chitinophagales; family Chitinophagaceae; genus VBAS01. The sequence goes on along the minus strand of CBFGXP010000137.1, from coordinate 9,965 downwards.
CCAATATTTATAGAAAGAATATTCAGATATATGCGTTCAACTTCTACAGGAGTTGAATTCTAATTTGAACTCCTGCGGAGTTCTTTTGAACAATCGTGAACAATTTACCGGCATTTTTGTTTTACAGCAAAAAGCCATGCCTAAACTTTCTTTTATCCTCATCGCATTTGCTTTTGCCATTACCACATCGGTGTCGGTAAAAGATTTTAAACCAGCTTATGGCAAGTGGACCGGTACTATTACTTACCTGGATTATACAAGTGGTAAACCCTTCACCATGCCAGCCAATGTAACTATCAGCAAGAATAAAAAAGATCCAAATAAACTGATCCTTGCATTTGAATATCCGGAAGAGCCAAAGGCAAACGGCAACGATACATTAACAATAAGCCGCGACGGCACGATGATCGATGATACTAAAGTTGTGTCGAAAGCAGAGCGGGAGGGAGTGTTGCAAATAATGACAGAAAAGAATGGAGCAGACGGGAACGACAATAAAAAAGCCCTGGTAAGATATGTTTACAGCATCAGTAAAAGATCATTCATCAAAAAGAAAGAAGTGAAGTTTGATGGAGAAGACAAATTCATCATACGGAATGAATTCAAAATGTCACGCTGACGAAATTTATAAGTGGCATTGCTGAAATAATTTAGTTTCGTAGTTTTCGCAACTAAATTTATCAGTGATGAAACGCCTTTCTTTTTTATCAATGCTTGTTCCTTTAACTATTGCGGTGTTCTCTCAAAGCAATACATACTTTCTATCAAATCCTACGCTGACTCCCGATGGGCAAACCGTCATCTTTGCTTTTGAGGGCGATCTATGGAAGACGAATGTGAGTGATGGAAATGCAACAAGACTTACCGCTATGCAGGGTTATGAAACTTCACCCCGTGTTTCGCCAGATGGAAAATGGATAGCATTTACCGGAAGACAATATGGTAATGGTGATATTTATATCATGCCAGTAAATGGCGGCGATGTAAAACAGATCACTTATCACAGCAGTAATGATGAAGTAACAAGCTGGAGCTGGGATTCAAGATCAATTTATTTTAACAGCAATAGGATGGGCCAGGTTGCAGGATTTAAAGTAAGCGTCGATGGCGGCACACCTCAACGTGTATTTGGTAACTATTTTTTCCAGTATGATCATAATTTGATTGAGCATCCAACATCGGGGGAAATATTTTTTAATGATACATGGGAAAGCAGCAACCAGGCGCAGCGTAAAAGATACAAAGGTCCATTCAATCCCGATATTCAGTCTTATAGTTTCAAAACAAAACAACATAAGAAGTACACCGATTGGGAAGGAAAAGACTTTGCCATAACGATCGATAAAGCTGGCAACATGTATTTTATTTCTGATGAAGCAAATGGCGAATACAACCTGTATACACTTGATAACGGGAAGAAGAAAGAATTGACAAAGTTTTCTTCATCAATTAAAACTCCCCAGGTAAATGCCAATGGCGGGAAAGTTGTTTTTGAGAAGGATTATCAGCTTTGGCTTTATGATGTAAAAACAGGCAATGCAAAAAAAATGGACATTTCAATTATCCGGAACAATATATTGCCAAAAGAAAAAGATTTTGAAGTACGGGGAAATATTGAAGAGTATGACATTTCTGCTGATGGTAAAAAACTGGCTTTTATTTCAAGAGGTGAATTATTTGTAAGTGATGTGGAAGGTAAATTCATTCAGCAGGTAAACCGTGGCAACGCAGAAAGAGTAAGTGAGGTTAAATGGTTAAGTGACAATAGGACCTTGCTGTTTAGCCAAACGGCTGCTGATGGGTATTACAACTGGTTTACGGCAAGAGCTGACACTAACGTTTCACCGAAGCAACTAACAACTGATAAACGAAATAACCGCAGCATTGTGCTTAATAAGAAAAGAACACAGGCCGTTTACCTGAGTGGTCGTGATGAAGTGCGGCTGATGGATCTGAAAACATTGCAAAGCAAAACGATCGTGAAAGATGAGATATGGGCTTTTCAAAACAGTGACCCGGGTTTTTCTCCTAATGATGAGTATGTATTGTTTACAGCAAAAAGGAATTTTGAAGAGGATATTTTTGTTTATAACATTAAACAAGGTAAAGCAACCAATCTTACCAATACGGGTGTTACCGAAGCAGGACCTATCTGGTCAGGCGATGGAAAATACATTTATTTCACTTCACAGCGTTTAAGACCTTCATATCCTTTTGGAATGGCGAATGCAAGAGTCTATCGTTTACCATTGGAAAAACTGGATGAACCCTATCGGCTCGATAAATACAATGAACTATTTAAAGAAGAAAAAAAAGACACTACTAAAAAAGCTGCACCGGTTGATTCTTCAAAATCCTTGGTAATTGATATGGATCTGATCATGGAAAGATTAGAGCAAATAAGTCCTGCGATCGGGGCACATTTCCTGCAGGCAGTTTACCAAAAAGGGGATAAGACAACTGTTTTATATACCAGCAATCATGGTGAGGGAAGGAATGCACTCTGGAAAACAGTGATCGAGCCCTTTGAACAAAACAAAACGGAGAAGATCGCAAATACCGATAATAGTTTTGGCTTTGATATTGTTGAAGTGGCCGACAAATTATATGTACTGTTCAATGGAAATCTCAATAAGCTGAATCTTGATGCCAACAAGGTAGATCCTATAGCCATCAGCTATACATTCAGGAGAAATCTTTCAGAAGAATTTACACAAATGTTTTATGAGGCCTGGGCACAGATGGAAGAAGGCTATTATGATGATAAGTTTCATGGAATAGACTGGACGAAAACCAGGGATTACTACAAACAGTTTCTGCCTTATTTAAATACCCGTGCAGACCTGAGAACTATGCTCAACGACCTGCTTGGCGAGTTAAATTCTTCGCACCAGGGTTTTGGAACGTTCGGCGCTGATGAAACTATTGCTTTGCAGAATCAGACTATGGAAACCGGGATCATTTTTGAAAATGATGAGCCATATAAAGTAAAATATATAGCCCGACGGTCGGTTGCTGATAGAAAGGCTATTGATATTAAGCCGGGCGATGTCTTAGTAAGGGTGAACGATGACGAAGTTGACAAAAGAATGGATCGGAATTATTATTTCACCGTTCCTTCAAGAGACAGGGAGTTAAGACTAACCTTTAACCGCAATGGACAAATGGTGAATATTAAGATCCATCCACAGGCAACATTGTTCGCTAACCTTTATGATGAATGGGTTGACAATAACCAGAAGAGAGTGGAAGAAAAAGGGAAAGGCCGGATTGCCTATGGCTATATGAAAAATATGGGTCAGTTTGAGCTTGATCAGTTTGTAATTGATATGACCCAGGAACTAAATAAAAAGGAGGCGTTGATATTTGACCTGCGCTACAACACCGGTGGCAACGTGCATGATGAAGTGTTGAAGTTTTTAAGCCAGCGTAGTTATTTAAAATGGAAATACCGTGAAGGGCAGTTAGCGCCTCAATCAAATTTTGCTCCTGCTGATAAACCAATCGTTTTATTGATAAATGAACAATCACTAAGTGATGCAGAAATGACCTCGCAGGGTTTCAAGGCATTAAAACTTGGAAAGATCGTAGGTAATGAAACCTATCGGTGGATAATCTTTACCAGCGGGATCGGTTTGGTTGATGGCTCAAATGTCCGGATGCCGGCATGGGGTTGTTATACGCTTGACGGGAAAGATATGGAGATGAGTGGCGTTCAACCGGATATTCTTGTCATCAATAGTTTTGACGATAAGCTAAACGGTCGTGACCCGCAACTCGATAAAGCAATCGAGGAAATTCTGAAACAATTGAAATAGCTTAAGCTCTTTTCAACTTGCGTTGGCGATACTGAACTTTTCTTTTAATGAAATCACTCAGTTTGTAACGTTTGAGTATTTCTTCGGGGATATGTGCTGCGCCATTAATGAATCCAAGGCAACCAGGCTGGTTGCAATAGCATTGAAAAGGGCTTGCCATATTCCATTCAGTGGAAGGATAAAAGAAAGTGAACTCTTCACCTTCTGCGATATCGCGCAAAGCGGTTACTTCCATTTTACTGGTGTCAAAGAAACAGTTTGGATTGCAACCATGATTAATGTATTGCAGGAAATAAGGATGCAAAGCAATATGTGTTTTATTGCTTGTTTGAACAGTTAAATAAGAAGGTTTGTCAGAAACAAAGGCAGCGCCTAATGGACTGATCTTTTCTCCTTTTCTAAAACTTTTTAATGCAAATAAAACTTGCTGACCTGTTTCGCGGTCTTTTCTTATTTCTGCAAATTGGTGATTGGCTACGATATCGTAGTCTTTACTTGTAGCGGGGTTTACTTTCATAAATGGTTAGTAAGTATTTTAATTATAGAAAATAATGGTACAATGAAATTATATATAATAAATAAAACAACAAACTATATTCGTTAAAATGTTAACTAAACGTGGATTAAACTTTATTCCTTTGCTAACGATCATTTGAAATAACCAATCAATAAGTATATGAGAAAGTTTTTTATCGCCATCAGTTTCATAGTTTCTATCACTATTCAATCACAGGAGTTGAATGTAATGACGTTTAACATCCGGTATAATACAAAGAATGATAGTTTGAATGCATGGCCATACAGGAAAGATAATGCTGCTTCACAAATACAGTTTCACAATGCACACATAGTTGGTGTGCAGGAAGCATTACATGAACAAATGATAGACTTAAGTCAATTGCTGCCACGCTTTAAATTTACCGGGGTTGCCCGTGATGATGGCAAAACAAAAGGGGAGTATTCTGCGATTTTCTATGATACTGCAAGATTGAAATTAATACAATCATCCACTTTCTGGCTATCACTTACACCCGAAGTACCGGGTAGTAAAGGTTGGGATGCGAATATTACGAGGATCTCGACATGGGCTAAGTTTCAGGACAAAGCAAATAAGAAAATATTCTTTGTTTTCAATACGCATTTTGATCATATAGGCCAGGAGGCAAGACGTGAAAGCGCCAAATTATTAAAGCAAAAAGTAAAAGCCATTGCGGGTAAGAACCCTGTTATCATCACAGGTGATTTTAATGCAAAGCCATCTGAGGAGCCGATCAAAATTTTAGTTGATGCAAATGATGCCGATCGTTTTATTGATAGTAAGGAAGTAAGTGCTATGCCTCATTACGGTCCTATTGGAACTTTTAATGGATTTGGTTCAAAAGAAAGAGACAATGAACCGATAGACTTTATTTTTTTGAAAGGAAAATGGAAAGTGAAGCAGCATGCGACACTTTCACAAACATGGGGAGGCAGATTTTCATCTGATCATTTCCCTGTGTTTGCAAAACTTAGTTTCTAATAGCATTATTTGTTTGATCTTTTGGCTTTGTGAGCTTAATAACTGCGCTGCTGTTTTCAGTGCTTCTCAGCATTGCTTCATATCTTTTGTTATCAACTATTGCCAGCATGTATGATGTGTTAGGAGGAATAGATCCAAGATTTTCTGCCACCATCACCAGTTCATTGTTATCATTGAGTTCATTTATGGGTAATTTGATAGTATAGGCCGAACCGGTAAGTCTTATATGTTGAAATAGTAGCTTATTATTTAAGAAAAGCGAAATTGAATCACCATCGATCTCGGCATTATCATAGAAACGGAGTTCAATAGAATCACCGGCAAGCGGAATATCTGCAGCAATCACCTTTTCTCGTATTTTAAATTCTTCTTCAATAGTTTTTTTGATATTTAATTTTTGTTCAGGCTTTGGTAGTTCCGAAACCTTTACAGTTTCAGTTTTTTGCGCAGGTATAGTATTTATTTTTACAGGTTCATTTCTTTTAACCGGGGGATCATTTTGTTTGGGCTGCGTGATCCTTTCTTCAATGATTGGAATCGGCGCTGATGCAATTGACGAGATGCTGTCAATGTAATAAGGATCGCTGGCGCCGGAAGTATAATTGTCAATTATAAAATCCCATTCATCAGGAAAAATAGTTTCATTAGTTTTTTCAAGATGAACCGGCCCCTGTATCGATTCTTTTCTATTTTTTAATGAAGCATCCCCTTCTAAAAACATTTTATCACTGCCGGGGCAATTAAAGTCTGCAGATGATAGGTAGGGGACCTTGCCCGGCGTGCTTACACTGAATTTGCCGGTTTTTTCTTCCAGCAATTGATCATCCCACCAAACAGCCTGGTTTGTATTTGGATCAAAATAACCTTTGATCGAATAACGGCGATAGTTGGTTTCTGATTCGTAGTAATAAGAAGTGCCAAGAAGGCTATCTCCTTTTTGAATTATTTTAAGCTCGGTTTTTTTCTTATTGATCTTTCCTTTCCATACGCCGGTGATCATTTGACCAAAAGATAAATTTGAAAAAAAAGTAAGCAAAAAAAGCAAACTTGTTAAGCTAAAAAAGGATCTTTTTTTATATAGCATTTTCCAATGTCTCCGGTCATTAAAACGGGTAAAAAATCTAATTATTTCATATGTCGATAATCATTAGCAAAACCTTTGTATATCATAGGAAATAAACGTATTCAGATCGAATAGAAAACACCCCTGGGTTTTTTTCAGTGCTTTTGTTCGGATTATGAAAAAAACCCTAACTTAGGTCGTCGTAACTAACGCTTATTTTTTTAATACCAAAACAACTAACTGCCTATGTCAGTTTTCTACCTTTTTACCAAAAGGGACTATTCCAGTATATCAAGAAATATAAAAGAAAACCTGCTTCCCGAAGCTTTTATTTTCTTATCCGGCTCAAAATCTTTATTCAAGTTTGCATTTACAACGGGTTCAATTAAGGTAATACAGCAATTAGCAAAAATAAAAGCTACGTGAAATGGCAAGAATCAATATGATATATTGCTGTCAGTAGTATTTTATTAAGGTTGGAGAACATAATTTTAAATAAACTGTATATGAGAAAAATTTACTTTCTGCTTTTTGGTTTGTTTTCATTTATCTTTTTTAATCCGGTCCTAAAAGCTCAGACTGCTAATGTTTATACATTCTCAGTTTCTACTGGAACTTTAAATCCAATGACAGGATCAACGATACTTATAAATTCCGGGACAGATGATGCCACTTCTTTTATTCAAGACATAGGATTTACTTTTAATTATGAAAATATAGGATACACACAATTTTCAGTGTCACCTGACGGATTTCTTAAATTAGGTTCTCCTGCCGCCATTCCGCAGATTACAAATAATATTACAACAGCTACGAACGTTCCAAAATTGTTTCTTTTTTGGGATGACGTAGCAACCGGTAATAATGGTTCAGTGCGTTCTTTGATAACTGGAAGTGCACCTAATCGTGTCCTGATTGTACAATGGTTTGTTACAGTCCCAAGGAGCACCACAGGAGCTGCTAATTCCACGATGCAGGCCTGGCTATATGAATCGGACGGTAAGATTGAATTCAGGTATGGGGCAGGAGGGGGTCCAGCTTCAAGTGCTTCCATTGGGATCAGCGGAATAGTGCCAACAAATTATATTTCGGTGACGACTCCAGCTAACACAGCCAGCACAAGCACAGCAAATAATTCTAATACTCTATGGCCCGGCGCCGGAGTTATGTATACCTTTTCTCCACCCGGACCGTGTACCGGGTCACCTACTGGTGGAACGACAGTCGGACCGTCAGGCACTGTTTGTCCGGGCATTAATACACTTACGGTCACCGGTTCAACTTTCGGCACAGGTCTGACTTACCAATGGGAATCTTCGGTCGACAATGTTACCTGGAATCCGATAGCCGGAGCGACCAGCCAGAGTTTGACAACTATCATAACTTCTGACACTTACTTTAGAAGAAGGATAAGATGTTCATCAGAAGAAGCCTACTCTTCTGGTTTATTGGTTGATATTTCAGGATCGGCCCTAACGTTACCGGTAAGCGAAGGATTTAATACGTCAGGTACGAACGTATTTCCGAGCTGTTGGACGCAACAGTATGTAGTTGGTACCAGTAATATCAGTTTTCAAGCAACAAGCAGTAATCCCCCAACTACTCCAAATGAGGGAACAAGATATGTTTATTGGAACTCCTTTTCTTTTACCAATGGCAATGAAACGAGGTTAGTATCACCAGCAATAGTAACAACCGGTGCACCAAATGTCGAAGTTCAATTTTATTGGTATAATGAAAATAGCACTTCATACAATTCGGGTACCTATCTATTGGAAGGTGTGCAGGTGCAATATTCCCTGAATGGAACTACCTGGTCTGATGCTGGCGCTTTTATACCACGTTATGATCCAACATTGCCCGGAGGGACAAGAGAATGGAAGCTTAAAAAAATAGATTTACCGGCGGCAGCAGGTAACCAGCCTATAATATTTGTTGGATTCAAATTTCACTCGTCTTTTGGTGATAATTGTAGTTTGGATGCAGTTAAAATTCAGACACCTTGCCCCGTTACGCTAAGTCAACCAGGACCCGCGAGTCAAAATGTTTGTACCGGCTCTACCGCAACATTTACATTAAGCGCCACTGGCGACGGGATTACATATCAATGGCGGAAAGGAGGTGTTAATCTCCTAAATGGCGGAGATATTGCCGGAGCTACTTCAGGCACATTGACAATTACGAATGTAGACAACACCGATGCAGGAAACTATGACGTAGTAATAACATCCGTTTGCGGTACAGTAATAATTTCAACAGCTGCTACACTAGGAGTTACTCCGCCACCCACTATTACATCGCAGCCACAAAACCAGTTAATTTGTCCTGGCACCAACGCTACATTTACAGTTGTAGCATCCGAACCCGGACTCACTTATCAGTGGCGCAAAGACGGTGTTAACCTTGCAAATGGAGGAAATATTGCCGGAGCGACTTCCGCTACCTTGACAATTAACGCGGTTACGACAACCAATGCAGGTAATTATGATGTGCTTGTTACAGGAGGCTGCTCACTTCCTTCCATTGCTGCTACACTTAGTTTGCTGGGAATTCCAACTATAACTACTCAACCAGTTAATCAATCAGCGTGCCTCGGTTCAAATGCTACATTGACTGTAGTAGCAACGGGTGATGCGCTCACTTATCAATGGAGTAAGGATGGAGTCAATCTTATAAATGGGGGAAATATATCTGGAGCGACATCCGCTACATTGACAATTAGCTCGACCACTGCGAATGATGCAGGGATTTATGATGTAGTTATATCAGGAACATGTTCACCTTCAAAAACATCGAATCAGGTAACATTAACGATTCAAAACGCAGTCTCGTTCTCAACGCAGCCTTCAAATAGAACAACATGTCAAAACAGTAGTGTTACGTTTACCGCTGCGGCAACAGGTACAATTACAACAGCACAATGGCAGGTAAGTACGAATGGTGGTACAACCTGGACGGATATCAGTGGTGCCAACACGACAACATTGACATTAACGAATGTTCAGCCATCTCAAAACGGTTACCGTTATCGCCTTGTATTATCAAACGCGGGATGTGGCGCAGTTAATTCAAACGCTGCAACGCTTACTGTAAATCCATTGCCAACTGTAAGTCTCGGATTAAATCCAGCCGGTCAAACAGCACTGAGACCGGGAATGGTAACGACGCTAACGGTTAGTTCAACATCGGCAGGTGCTACATACCAGTGGTTCCTAAACGGAGTTGCCCAACCTTCTATCACCGGTGCTTCTTATGCAGTTGATGCTCACCATCTCGGTACATACACTGTAAGAGTTACTGATGGGAATGGTTGTGTGAATACAACTGCTGCTGTAACGTTCACAGCGTTATCGACCACTAATTTGTTTGTTTACCCGAATCCAACAAATGGAGCTTTCTCTGTTACCTATAATATGCCACATGCCAGTACGCCGATCACAATAACGGTACTCGATATGAATGGAAAAAAAATAGTGGAGCGACACGAAATAACAAATGCTCCTTATACAAGATTTGATTTCAGTAGTTCGAAATTAGGAGCCGGTGTTTATATCATTGAGTTCCG
>CBFGXP010000136.1:0-10676 GCA_965652775.1 uncultured bacterium | reverse complement strand
TGGGCAAAAGATTTTGGATCGGTTTGAATGGATGGCATGCCGAAATAACCGGGGTTGTTGCAGATTTTAATGTTGGTTCTTTACGTGAGGCAATTAAACCTACATTAATTACTCAGTACATTGATTTTGCAGAGCGAGTCGGGATTAAAATACAATCAGGGACCGATATACCAATGGCAATAAGCCAGGTAAATACAAAGTTCAAGAAAATATTTCCTGAAGGAATATTTGAATATAATTTTTTGGATCAGACACTGGATGCTTTGTATAAATCTGAAATGAGATTATTCAGTCTCTTTAAAATATTTTCTGTTTTGGCAATGCTGATCTCCTGTCTTGGTCTGTGGGGATTAATAACATTTGCAGCGCAACAACGGGTAAAAGAAATCGGGATCCGGAAAATACTTGGCGCTACGGTACCTAATCTTGTTTCAATGCTTGCAAAAGACTTTGTCATACTGGTTTGCATAGCCATTGTAATCGCGGTGCCATTGGCATACGTGGGGATCAGTAAATGGTTACAGGATTTTGCTTTCAGGATAAATATCGGATGGACCGCATTTGTTATAGCCGGAGCTGCTGCTATATTAATTGCGTTGATAACAGTTAGCTTCCAGGCTATCAGGGCCGCGATCGCTAACCCGGCAAAATCTTTAAGAACAGAATAGCAGAGATATTGATAATTAAAAAAATGTATATGAAAAAGATAATGCTGCTGCTGCCAGGCTTTTTATTTATTAATTCTTTGTTTTCCCAGGGTGGCAACTCAGACAGGAATAAAATAAAAACCACGATCGAGAACCTCAATAAGGAAATGGAAAAGGTTTTTAATGCAAATGATATGGCCGCCACAGCGGCTTTCTATACTGATGACGCAGAAATAAGCGGATCTAATTATGTAGTAACGGGAAGAAAAAACCTGGACAATTACTGGCTCTCTTTGAAAGACAAGGGACGTGGATGGAAACTAACGGTGATAGAAATAGGGGGAACAGATGATTATATCTACCAATTGGGAAATTCGGATTTGACCTATCTGGTCAATGGAAAAGAAGCAAAATCGGTTACCAATTTCGTCCTGATCTGGAAAAAGCAAAAGGACAATAGCTATAAAATATTCAGGGATTATTTGACCAATATCGAATTCAACAAGCCGAAAAAATGATGCATTAAATTTTAAGGTTCATTTAAAACAAATGCCATGATAAAGAATTATTTAAAAGTAGCTATGCGGTATCTCTTAAGAAACAAAGGATACACAGCGATCAACATTCTTGGTCTTGCCATTGGCATCACGTGCTGCATACTCATTATGCTGTTTGTTCGGAGTGAATTCAGCTATGATAAATTTCATAGCAAATCAGACAGGATATACAGGGCCTGGGTAGTGGAGCATTACGAAGACCAGGACGATATTATTGATATCACTACTCCGCTTCCTCTTGCTGGAGCTTTGCAGGGAAGTTTTGGTGAAATAGAATCTACATGCCGGGTTCAGAATTTGAACAGTCTGGTTAGAACAGGTGGACAATCTTTCAATGAAGATATCAGGATGGTTGATTCGACTTTTTTTAAAGTATTTGATTTTGCACTTTTAAAAGGGGATAAGGAAAACCCCTTTCCCACGAGCAATTCAATACTTCTTACTGAAAACTTAGCTAAAAAATATTTTGGGAAGGAAAATGCTATTGGAAAAAATATAGAGTTACAGCTTTCCAATGAAAAGGTTTTATTTTCTGTCTCTGGAATAGTAAAAGCTGCTCCTGAGGAATCAAGCATCAAATTCAACGCACTTATTCCTTTTTCAAATGCCAAATATCTTTTCAGCCCACGGGCAATGAAAGCATGGTTTAGCATAAACCCTGAAACTTATGTGTTGCTTAAAGAAAATACAGATCCTGCAAGGCTTGAAAAGAAATTTCCGTCCATGGTTAAGCAACACCTGGGCGAGGCCTACAAGGAAGGCGCTTATATTGTAAGCCTGCAACCAATTACAAAAATTCATCTTGACAGCAGTTTACCTGCCGGCATCGAGCCTATCAGTAATCCAAAATATTCGTATATCCTTTTAACCATTGGCATTCTTATTCTTCTTGTAGCCTGTATCAATTTTATTACGCTTTCTGTAGGAAGGTCTGCAACAAGAGCAATGGAAGTTGGTGTTAGAAAAGTATTAGGCGCCGAACGTCAGCAACTTGTCAGGCAATTTTGGGGTGAAGCTATCTTAGTCACGGTGTTATCTGTAATTATAGGGGTTGGTTTAACATTGTTACTTGCTCAACCATTCAATCAAATCGTTAACCGGCAATTAAGTGTGCAATTTGACTTTGCGTTTATTGGGTATTGCATCCTTATTATTGTGATTATCGGTTTGATAGCGGGCATCTATCCGGCCATTATTCTTTCCGGCTTCAAACCAGTTGAAGTCTTAAAAGGCAAATTAAAAATCGGAAATAGAACAGGGTTGCTCCGCAAAGGTCTTATTACCGGGCAGTTTGTTACATCTATCGCAATGATCGTTTGCACAATTGTAATTGGCGGTCAACTGGAATATTTACAGGATAAAGATCTTGGATACCAGAAAGAGCAGGTGGTTGTTATTCCGACAAATAAGCCACGATTACAGGGAATGGAGCTGGCTGAACGCTATCGTAACGAATTGTTGAGACAACCACAAGTAGCGGGTGCCGCAGTATCGCTTATGAGTTTTTCAGAAACTCCCTGGGTCGGTGTTGGTTACAGTGATGACAAAGACGTTTACCGGAATTTTCAATTTAATGCTGTCGATCCATATTTTTTAAAGACAATGGGCATTCAAATGGCAGAGGGCCGGGATTTCTCTCCAGACAATCCTGCCGATTATACTTCTTCAATGATCGTTAATGAAGCGTTGGTAAAACAGTTTGGATGGAAGAATGGAGTTGGACAAAAATTGCCGGGACGCATAGAGCAACAAATTATAGGTGTTGTAAAAGACTTCAATTATCAATCATTGCATACAAAGGTTCAGCCCCTGGCGATGGTTATAAAACCAGATACTTTTTTCCGCCGGATCAATGATATCAATTTTTTTTCGCCACTTCAGCCAAGGATCTCCGTAAGATTAAAAGCTGGCCATTTGAGTGCTAATCTCAATACCTTAAAGCAGGTTTGGAAAAATGTGGCGCCAGACCAGGAATTTGAATTTCGTTTTCTTGATGAAACTATTGCTGCTCAGTACAGGCAGGAACAACGCACTGCAACCATTGTAAAAATTGCATCAGCTTTATCCATCTTCATTGCCTGTATGGGATTATTTGGCCTGGCTACACTTACTGTTGTAAGAAGAACAAGGGAGATCGGGATCCGTAAAGTGCTTGGGGCAAGTGTTGGCAGTGTTGTACAATTATTGTCAAAGGAATTTCTTGTGCTGGTGATCATTGCAGCATTGATCGCTTTTCCGCTGGGTTGGTGGGCTATGAATAAATGGCTGGAAGATTTTGCCTATAGAATTCATATTGCCTGGTGGGTATTTCCTGTTGCGGGCATTGTTGCTTTACTGATCGCGTTGCTTACTGTTAGTTTCCAGGCGATAAAAGCTGCTTTGGCTAACCCTGTGAAGTCCTTACGAACTGAATAAAGCATTTTTATGATACTAAATTATTTGAAGCAAACGTGGAGAAGCCTTGTTAAAAACAAGACATATTCGATATTAAATATTGTTGGTCTCTCTGCCGGGCTTATCTGTTTTGCTTTTATCGCTGTTTGGGTAACTGATGAGTTAAGCTATGATAGATTCAACCAAAATTATGATAGAATAGTTCGGTTAACGGGAATTGCAAAAACAGAATCCGGCATATCAGCATCGGCCGTATCAAGTGCACCGATGGCAAAAGCACTTAAGGATGATTATCCTGAAGTTGAGAAGACGGTAAGATTTGATATGCGTGGAGAGATAGTGAGGCTTAAGGACAAGCAACTACTTGAAGACGCCATTTTAGTTACCGATCCTTCTTTTTTTGATGTGTTTAGTTTTCATTTGACCAGGGGAGATGTTTCAACTGCATTAAGCGAGCCTTATTCCATTGTTCTTACTAAAACTGCTGCAAAAAAATATTTTGGAGGCGCCGATCCGATGGGGCAGGTGCTTACTATAAATATGTATGATAGTGCAGGGCTCGGTGCCCAATATAAAGTAACAGGGATTATGCCGGATGCTCCAAAGAACTCACATTTTACTTTTAACATGCTTGCTTCTTTCAAAACGGCTGAAGTGGCGAATCCCGATATACTGACTGTAGATGGTTGGGGCGATGCAAGTTTTTATACTTATTTATTATTAAAGAAGGGTGTTGATCAAAAGAAATTTTCAGAGAAGATCTCACAGTTTTATGGAAAGTATATTGGTGAGCGGTATGATGTCTGGAAGTCGATTTATTTTTATAAGCTGCAACCGCTGGCTGATATTCATTTAAAGTCACAGTTGGAATATGAAATTTCCGTTCCAGGCAGCATAACCAATGTCTATATTTTTTCAACTATTGGGTTTTTGATCTTATTACTTGCCGGAATTAATTATATGAACCTGGCGACAGCCCGTTCGGTAAGCAGGGTAAAAGAAGTGGGTGTTAGAAAAGTTGTAGGCGCATTGAGACGTCAGTTAACAATGCAATATTTAATGGAAGCTGTCATTACTGCTTTCATTGCCCTGATAATTTCCTTACTGGCTTGCTATTTACTACAACCATTGTTTATTCAGCTGACCGGGAAAGATTTCTCTCCATTTGAATCGCCATTTCTTATATTCTTCCTGACTGTTGTAACGATTTTGCTTGGCGTGTTATCTGGTCTTTACCCGGCATTTATTGTTTCAGGCTTTAAACCAGCCAGCGTATTAAAAGGTTCTTTTAAATCGGGAACAAAAGGAGTGCTGCTGCGCAGGTCGCTACTGGTTTCTCAATTTATGATCACAATTATTCTGGTTAGCAGCATCATTATAATTAATTCTCAAATGTCATATATCAAGCACAAGGACCTTGGTTATGATAAAGATGCTTTGCTTTTTTTAAGAGTGAATGGAAACACGGAGGTCATGAATGGATTTGGTGCCTTTAAACATGATTTGGCAAATAGTCCATTGATCTCAGGTATTACTGCCTCAAATTCATTATTGATAGCAGGATTAGGCTCCGGGGGTTCTAAAACTGTTGACATTAACGGAAACCCTTTACAAGTTAATACGTCAAGGCTTCGTGTTGATGCAGATTATATGAAGGTTCATGGAATAAGATTATTAGCTGGAAGTGATTTTGCTGCGAGCGGAGCCGGCGATACAATAAGACAAATTATTCTGAATGAACAGGCAGTAAAAAGATTTGGCTGGAAAGATCCTGAAGTTGCTATCGGTAAACCTTTTGAGATAGGCAATCAAAAAGGAGTAGTAAGGGGGGTAGTAAATGATTTTCATTTTAACTCATTACAACAGGCTATCGAACCACTTGCTATTTATCCAATTGGAGATAGATTTTCCAGGATCACTGTAAAAGCTGACATAAAAAAAGCCGATCAATCAATTTCATTTATTGAAAAGATATGGAAAAAACATTTCCCATCGGCTTTATTCGATTATGATTTCATGGATGCACAAATTGGGGAGCAGTATGCTGCGGAAAAAAAGTTCGCAAAAATATTTTTATATTTTTCAATTCTATCACTGGTGATTGCCTGTCTTGGATTATATGGGCTTACAGCATATAGCGCATCTCAAAAAGTAAAAGAGATCGGGGTACGTAAGGTATTGGGTGCTACTGTCACGAATCTCTCATTAATGTTATCCCGCGACTTTTTAAAACTGGTATTGCTTGCATTTGTGATCGCCGTGCCTGTTGCCTGGTATATTATGAATAACTGGCTGACAGATTTTGCGTATAGAACAAGTATTTCATGGTGGATGTTTGGTACTGCCGGTTTATTGGTCCTGGTGATTGCAATTGCAACAGTCGGTTTCCGGGTAATAAAGGCTGCAGTTGCGAACCCAATTAAAAGTTTACGAACAGAATAAAAACTAAAGCCATGATAAAAAATTATTTTAAGACTGCCTGGCGGAATATAATGCGAAACAAAACAAGCAGCTTTATCAATGTTTCAGGCTTGACCATTGGCATCGCATGTGTGCTGATGATCGTAATTTATATACAGAATGAGTTGCGGTATGACAGATTTCACAAAGACGCAGATCGCATCTTCCAGGTAGTGTTAAATGGCAATATGAATGGCCAGGAATTCTGGGGCGGTAACACACCGCCACCGGTTGGCCCAGCCTTAACTAATAATATACCCGAGATAGAAAGCTATACACGTTTTTATGAACCTAATGATATTGTTGTCCGGTATGAAGGTAATGGCCGGTCAGAATTCTTTACAGAAAAAAATATTTTGGCAGTTGATTCAAATTTTTTGCAGCTATTCGGATTTAAGATACTCGAAGGTGATGCTGCAACGGCCTTGATGAAGCCCGGGTCGGTTGTTATTACAGAAAGCATTGCGAAAAAATATTTTGGCGTTGGTCCCCATAACTATCGGGAGGCTATCGGCAAAACATTGTCGATGAGAGAAGACAAACAGCCGTTTACAGTAACTGCAGTTTTAAAGAATGTCCCTTCATCTTCTTCTATTCAATTTGATTTGCTTACACCGATGGCGGATTTTCCTGTTGTGAAAAGATTTAGCTGGAGTTGGGTTTGGCGATTAATGGTTTGTTATGTGAAATTGAAACCAAATGTACCGACAGATAAGGCCGGTATCCAAAAAATAGAATCAAAATTTCCGGCTGTGGTCAGGGTACAAGCGGCAAACGGGTTCAGGCGAATAGGAAAACCATTTGACGAATTCATTAAAAGTGGAGGTAAATGGGATTTTCATTTGCTTCCCCTTACTGATGTGCATTTACGTTCCGGAAATATCAATTTGCCCTGGCTCAGTCATATCAGTAACATCAAGTATATCTACATCTTTGGAAGTATTGCCGTGTTTATTATCCTTCTTGCTTGTGTAAATTTTATGAATCTCTCTACGGCAAGAGCTTCAAGCAGGATGAAGGAGGTAGGGATAAGAAAGGTAAGCGGCTCAACAAAAGCTCAGCTTATCAGGCAATTCCTTTCAGAAGCAGTTTTATATAGTTTTATCTCTTCAGCAATCGCTGTGATGTTAGTACTTCTTTTGCTAAAAGGATTTTCTTTGATAATTGATGAACCGCTCGACTTTCAAACTGCTTTTACTCCTGCTATTTGGATCTCACTGATAGGGTTAACAATATTGATCGGGCTTCTTGCAGGCAGCTACCCGGCATTTTACCTTACGTCATTTAAACCGGTACAAGTATTAAAGGGAAAAAATCTTTTCTCCCCCGGCAAAAAGACATTGTTCTTAAGAAATGGGCTAGTGGTTTTTCAATTTTTTATTTCCACCCTTATGATCATTGGAACCATCGTTGTGTTGAAACAACTTCATTTCTTCCGTAATACTGACCTGGGTTTTGATAAGGAAAATGTGGTGGTTATTTCAAGTAGTAACCGGTTAGCATCTGGAGAAGAAACGTTTAAACAAAGTATAAAACAAATGCCCGGTGTTCTGAATGCATCGATCACCACCAGTATTCCATCTGGTGACACGTTTGGTGATTCTTACCAGCCAGAAGACGAAGGGGATAAAAAATCGGCAGAGATCGGCCTGAATTCTTTCATGGTAGATGATGCTTTTATACCAACTCTGAATATAAAAGTGGTTAAAGGAAGAAATTTTTCCAAAGAGTTTAACGATTCGGCGTCTGTCATTCTTAACGAAGAAGCTGTACGACAAATCGGTTGGAAAGATCCGGTCGGAAAGTGGCTGGAATATCCGGGTGGCAACAACACACGTTTCCAGGTGATAGGAGTGGTGAAGAACTTTAATGTTCAATCGTTACAGAATGCCATTACTCCTTTTGCCCTTTTCCATCCATCTTCTAAAACTTACGGGTGGGGCGAATCCAATATTGTTGCAAGAATTAGAGGTGGAAATATCTCCAGTACGATTCAACAATTAGAAGGACAATGGAAAACCTTTACTAACACTGAACCATTTGATTATAGTTTTTTAGATGAGTCATTCGACGCGCAATATCGCTCAGAGAAAAGACTCGGAAGTATATTCAGCATATTTGCCGCACTTTCTATTTTCATTGCTTGTCTTGGCCTGTTTGGCCTGAGTGCTTTTATGGCTGAAAGGAGAACAAAGGAGATCGGCGTGCGAAAAGTTTTAGGAGCCTCTGTACCGAATGTTGTCGCCTTATTATCGAAAGATTTTCTAAAACTCACGCTGGTCGCCTCGATCATTGCATTTCCTGTTGCCTGGTATTTTATGAATAAATGGCTGGAAGACTTTGCATACAGGATAAATATCAGCTGGACGATATTCATCATTGCAGCGTTGTGTACGTTAATGGTAGCATTGCTGACAGTAAGTTTCCAGGCAATCAAAGCCGCAATTTCAAACCCGGTAAAATCATTAAGGACAGAATAAAACTATAGCTATGATAAAACATTATTTCAAGATCGTCATACGAAACCTCTGGAGAAATAAAACATATTCGTTCATCAATATTTTTGGGTTGACACTTGGACTAATATGTTTTCTCCTGATCGCTTTGTATGTTTTTGATGAATTGACTTATGACAGTTTTCATAAGAATGCAAGCAACACTTATCGGGTAATTGAAACAAAAGTCTCGCCGGAAGGAAAAGAATCAAAGGTAGCAGCAGTAGGGTATAAAATTGCAGAGCAATCTCCTGTTGCTATACCGGAAGTAAAAAAAGCTGCACGATTCAGCACTTTTGGAAGAACAAATGTCTCTGATCCTGCAGCTACCAATACTTTTTATGAGACTTTCTCCATTGCCAATCCTGAATTTTTGCAGGTTTTTGATTTTAAATTACTCGCAGGCAACAGGGCTACAGCTTTATCAGCTCCTCGTTCAGTGATTCTTACTGAGGACATGGCTAAAAAGATATTTGGGGTAAGCTCCGTTGTTGGCAGAACATTGCAAAGTGATGTTTTTGACAGTTTACCGTATACCATAACCGGTATCTTGCAAAACTTTCCATCTAACTCACATATATCCTTCAACCTTTTATTTTCTGAAAGCAGCATAAGTGGGCAAGGCTACAGGGATTTCATTTCCGGGGATTGGAGTTCGAATAATTTTACCACTTATTTGACCCTCGATAAAGAAGCTGATGTTAAAAATGCAACTCAGAAATTGAATCAGTTGGTTGCATCCAATCGAACAGGGACCAGCAATGTGAAAAGAAGTCTTAGTTTACAACCTCTCACAGCTATTCATTTTCATTCTGCTGGTATAGAAGGCAATCCTGCTGAAAGAAAAGGTAATCTTTCTTATATCTACGTGTTTTCTATCGTTGCATTGTTTGTTTTACTGATCGCCTGCATCAATTATATGAATCTTACAACAGCCAGGTTTGCCAACCGTGGAAAAGAAATTGCCGTACGTAAAGTAACGGGTGCTCTTCGCAGCAATCTTATTGGACAATTTCTTTCAGAAGCACTTTTAATGGCCATCATTGCTTTGCTACTTTCATTAGGAGTGACAAAATTGTTGCTTCCTGCTTTTAATGCGTTTACAGAAAAACAATTGGAGCTTGGAGTGACAACAGATCCAAGAATATGGATTGGTATTATAGCAACAGTTCTTATTGTGGGATTATTTGCGGGTGTTTACCCGGCATTATTTCAATCGCGGCTAAAACCTTTGTTGCTTTTGAAAAATAAAATTCAGCAAAGTAAAAGTCATTTATCACTTCGCAAAGGACTCGTGGTTTTCCAATTCTTCCTTTCAATTATTATGATCGTTTCTACGATCGTTGTTTTCATGCAAATGAAATATGTAGATACTGCTGATATGGGTTTTAATAAAGAGCAATTGCTTGTTGTTGATATTAATAGTGGGGCTGTTCGTCGGGGTGCTGAAACAATAAAAACTGAGTATGCAAAGATCCCCAATGTTAAGTCAGTAAGTGTTACCTCCCGTGTTCCAGGTGAATGGAAAATAATTCCAAAGGTTAAAGTAAAAAGCCAGGGTTACGGTAGTGTGGAGAACGATATGTTTTATATGGCAGCAGATGATCAATTTCTCAAAACATTTGAAATTGGCCTGATAAGCGGCAGAAATTTTTCAACCAGCGCTGCCGACTCCTCTGCTGTTATGATCAATGAAACTGCTGCGAAAATGCTTGACATTAAAGAACCTTCCGAAAATTTGATAGAAATTCCATCTGTTGATTTCAGTGGAAATGTATCCAACCTTGCTGCACCGTTCAGGGCCAGGGTGGTGGGAATTGTAAAAGATTTCAATTTTCGTTCCTTAAGGGAGAAAGTAGCGCCACTGATACTTGCCTATCGCAGCAACCCTGTTCATAATATTGATTACTTTACCGTAAGACTTAATGCCAGCAATGTTGAGCAAGTCCTGCAGCAACTTGAGAATATTTTACACAAAGTAGACGCTAATCATCTTTTTGAATACAACTTCCTGGATAAGCAGTGGGACAATTTTTATCGCGACGATCAAAAACGCCAGGTTATTTTTCTTGTCATCGCGGCACTTGCAATTCTTATTGCATGTCTTGGCCTTTTTGGGCTTG
>CBFGXP010000135.1:0-10699 GCA_965652775.1 uncultured bacterium | reverse complement strand
TGAACCAGTTTTTCATGATAATCCATCCATGGCTCGGTCGCATGAAAAAAACCTTCAACACCAAGTGAAGCCCAATCGTCGAGTATTTGCTGAATGTAGCCCTTTGCTGACTTAGGCTGCAGTCCAAGAGAGTTTCCCAAAAAATAGATTTGTTGCCTATTATTCTGGGTAGGAATAATAAATTCATCTCTGAAATTTTTTAATGGATCTGCAGCGTCAAGCTGTTTAGCAAAAGCAAGTGTATTTTCAAACTGCATAAATTATTTCTCCAATCAATGAATTATATTGTACCTGTTCTTCCACCATCAACCGGGATGCTTACCCCGTTTACATATGATGCAGCCGGTGAGGCGAGAAACGCCGCTACATTGGCGATCTCTTCGGCAATTCCTAAACGCTTCATTGGGATGGTGCTGATCATTTCATTTTTAACGACCTCATCATCCACTTTCCTTCCTGCAGCCAGTACAGAAATAAGATCCCTTAATCTTTTGGTCTCTGTTAATCCCGGCAAAATATTATTCACGGTAATATTGAATTGCCCAACTTCATTTGAAAACGTTTTTGCCCATGATGCCACTGCCCCTCTTGTTGTATTTGATACACCGAGATTATTCAAAGGAATCCGAACTGTCGTAGAGATTATATTAATCACTCGTCCATAACCCGCAGCTTTCATACCCGGCAGCACAGCTTTGGTAAGATTATGATTATTGATCAGGTGTTGTTGAAAAGCATTTTCAAATTCCCCGGCTTCAGCGGTCTCGATCGGGCCGGGCTTTGGCCCCCCTGTGTTATTGATCAAAATATGAACTGTATGTTTTGAAATATATCCTTCAATTGCCTTTTTCACTTCAGCAGGATTACTAAAATCGGCAACAAGGTAATTGTGCTGCTGGCGTAGCGCAATATCCAAATTGTGTACTGCAGCTTTTAAAGCCTCTTCATCCCTTGCCATTAATGTACAACTGGCGCCGAGCAGCGCCAACTCTTCTGCTATGGCAAGACCAATACCTTGCGTACTTCCGCACACAACGGCATTTTTTCCTTCAAGAGATAAATTCATAAAGTCAAACCTAAGGAAAATGCTGTAATTTTCTTTAAATCAATTCACAGTCAATTATGATAAAAACATTGGGTCTTACCCATATTGCATTATCAGTAAAAGATGTAAAACGTTCATTAGCTTTCTATCAAAAAGTTTTTGGTGTAAAAGAAATGTATTGTGATCCCGACTTTATACAAGTACAAACACCAGGCAGTAAAGACATAATTGTTTTTGAAAAACAAAAGAAGAAAACTACCCCCTCAAAAAAAGATTTTCATTTCGGTTTCAGGTTGCTGAAACCCACTGACATGAACCCCATAATCAAGAAAATAAAAGCTGCTGGTGGTAAGATCAAAGAAACGGGGGAATTTGTTCCGGGCGAACCTTACCTTTTCTTTTTTGATCCTGATGGATATGAAATAGAGATCTGGTTTGAAAAAATTCCGCCGTCGATGAAGTCTTTTAATTGATCATTGAAACAGATCCGGGTAATCTGTGATGATCCCATCTACTCCCATTTTTTTAAGTTTATTGATCTGCTTTTTATCGTTTACTGTCCAGGGAATTATTTTCATTCCCTTATCATGACATTGTTTCACTAACTCTTCATTAACCAACGTATGATTAGGGCTATAGATTTCCGGTGTATATCCGAGCCTGTTTAACTGGCCTTCAAAATCATTTACGTCTGAATCCTCGATCAGCATCGACGTTTTTATTGTAGGATATTTTTCGTGCAAATATTTCAGCGTTCTGAAATCAAAAGACTGTATGATCACCCTCTCTTGCAATTGCTTTTCTATGATCACTGCCATTAATAACTCAACAAACTCTGCAGGCTTTGGATGAAACCGACCATCACCTGCCGGCAGACATTTTGTTTCAATACTAAAATAGGGAAATGGTCGTCTCCTTATTTTCATATTCTCGGCAACACTATCAAAAAGATCCGCCAATAGCGGTTTTATTGCTTTCACTTTTTGCTGCTTAGGGAATCGCGGATGAGGTTTCAGGCCCACATCATATTTTGCAATCTCATCATAATTCATTTGAAATATGTTGTATTGCATTGCTTCGGCGGGTTTGATAAAAGACCCATCAGGTTTGGTTGTGATCTCCGCGGCAAACCATGGTTCATGGGAGACAACTATTTTATTATCTTTTGATACCACTACATCCATTTCTATTGTAGTTACGCCAAGATCAAGGGCGGTCAGCATTGCAGCAATTGTATTTTCAGGCATCAATCCACGGCAACCGCGATGACCCTGGATATCAAAATCTTCCGCAGAAGACTTTTGAAGATTTTCCTTGCTCATAAAAGTCAATAAGAAAAAAAAGATGATAGCGGGCGTGAAGTATTTCATTTACTAAATAATTGTTGTTGTCTCTTCCTCATTTCTTTTGCAATGAACTGACCATCGCTTCCCTGGGCTTCCAATTTAGCGATAATATTACCAAAGCTTTTTTCATCACGGTTTTGGCTTAATTTAAAAACATTCTCTACAGATGTTAGTTCCACCTCGAACGCAACGATGGCTTTGAGCAAGGGTTCCAAATATTCAGATGATAAATTATCAAAAATAGTTGTAGACGCGGTATTATTGTTTTCATAATGGAGGGTCAGTCGTCTTAGGATAGCCACAAGGTCATTTTTATCACCAAATTTTATCGTGCCTTTCGCATGCACACTCATATAGTTCCAGGTACTTGCCTGGTGAGGGTTATCGTACCATGTAGCGCTGACATACACATGCGGGCCTGTAAATACGGCAAGTACATTCGGATTTTTTTCGAATGCTTTATGGTGATCATTATTTCTCATTATATGTCCGGTGAGAAATAATTTTCCATCCTTTTCATCAATAAAAACCGGGACTTGTGTCGCAACAGGTTTGTTATCGGCGGTTACCCCGCTTAAAAATACAAATGGATGTTCCCGCATGAACTCAAGCACCACCCCGGCATCCTGTTCCTTAAAATATGGCAGATTATACATACAGCGAATTTACTCAGAAGTAGTATAAAAATGTGGGATTCCGAATTATGATGTATTACGGATGACAACTTATCTGCCGGCAAAAGAATTTGGTTTACTGGATAAATACGGAAGAGTTGCACCAGGCAAAGTTGCCAACCTGATCTTAATTGACGGCGATCCAAAGAAAGATATTAAGGATATCCGCAAAATATACTTAACCTTTAAAGAGGTAAGATTTTTTCGCCAAAAAGGATTTTTACAGCTTACGGATGGAAGTATTTATTATTAATCTAGCTAACGTAGCGCACCTATTTTTCCACCACTTCTGCGATCTCTGTACTTTTCATATTGGCATTGCGCATTGAAACACTCCTTATAACATGAGCTGCAAATTCTTCAAAGGCTTTTTTTGTTATCTCATCATCACTCACCATGATCGGTATTCCCTGGTCGCCACCTTCACGAACGCTTTGCACTAATGGAATTTGTCCGAGAAACGGGAGGTCATACTCCTCAGCTAATCGTTTACCGCCTTCTTTACCAAAAATGTAATATTTATTTCCCGGCAATTCAGCCGGTGTGAAATAACTCATGTTTTCAACCAAGCCAATAATTGGAACGTTTACTTGTGCCTGTCCAAACATAGCAATACCTTTTTTTGCATCAGCTAACGCTACGTCCTGCGGTGTTGTTACGATCACAGCACCCGTTAAAGGAACTGTTTGCACTAATGTTAAATGAATATCACCTGTTCCTGGTGGCATATCAATAATCAGGTAGTCCAGGTCATCCCAAAAAACATCAGTTACAAATTGACGGATAGCACTACTTGCCATCGGTCCACGCCACACCACTGCGCTTTTTTCATCTACCAATAAACCGATACTCATTAATTTAATTCCAAAGCGTTCCAGCGGTACGATCATTCCTTTGTCGCCGCCCACATCCATCATCATCGGCCGTTCACCGCGAACACCAAACATGATAGGAACACTGGGCCCATAAATATCGGCATCCATTAATCCAACTTTCGCACCACCTTGCGACAATGCCAGGGCGAGATTTGCAGCAACAGTTGATTTGCCAACACCACCCTTACCACTTACAACGGCAATGATATTTTTTACTTTAGGTAACACTGAACCCGGATCAGTTCTTTTTGTAGTTGTGTTTGAAGTAAAATTTACATTTACAATCGCATCTTTATTTACCAAAAGCTTGATCGCATTTACACAAGCATTTCCGATCATATCTTTTAACGGGCACGCAGGCGTAGTAAGTATCACTGTAAACGAAACATTATTTCCGCTGATCTCGATATCCTTTATCATATTTAATGTCACGAGATCTTTTCCGAGGTCAGGTTCCTGCACATTGCTGAGCGCTTCCAGAATTTTTTCAGTTGTCATTTACAAGTATTTGTTAAAATATTTACAAGCTGCAAAGTTAGCCATTAACTGACCGAATTTGTTTTACGAAATCAGCAACTTGTCATTATTTTTGACGCAGTGAAGAAAATTGTACAATACCTCGTTTTACTGCTGTTTTTTATTCCTGCAATTTCGAAGGCCCAGTTCGAAAACGTTCGTGATTCGGTTGTGCAACTATACGGGGTGGTGATGACTGCGGATAGCCTTGTAGGTATTCCTGCAGTGAGCATTGTTGTGAAAGGCCAGAACCGCGGGACAATTACAAATAACCAGGGCGTGTTTTCAATTGTTGTTCTAAAAGGTGATGTCGTTGAGTTTACGCATGTAAGCTATAAACCAAAACTGGTGACTATTCCAAAATCACTGGAAGGCAACCAATATAGTGTTGTTCAGCTAATGATCGCTGATACAGTTTATTTGCCTGCTACCATTATACGGCCCCGGCCTACTGCTGCACAATTTGCCCGTGATTTTGCAAACTCGAAAGTTGACGATGATGATTATGAAATTGCAAGGAAAAATACTTCAGTAGCAAAACGAAGAGCTTTAATGCAGAGCACGCCTGCTGATGGTCGCGAAGCTGCCAACATCCAGTTAAGAAATGTTGCGACAAAAGCATATTATGCCGGGCAAACTCCTCCGCAAAATATTTTTAATCCTGCCGCATGGATGGAATTTATTGAAGCATGGAAACGCGGAGATTACAAAAAGAAGAATTAACCCCCTGTCCCCCCGAAAGGGAGAACTTAGAACCATTCTTGATATATTCTTTAACTGTCATTAATATGCTGCAATTTTTTATTCAAACAGCATCAGTAATTCTTATCATCATACGTTGCATCGTCCCGGCTGAGTCGGGACACTATTGCAATTCTTTTCCGCTATTACTTTCATATGGATTGAAGGATTTGGGTGCAACGCAGCGTTTGTTGCGTGAAAATTTTCTCGATTCACAAAGTTTATATTTGCATCACACTAAAAGCTGCATATGAAAAACGTATCTGTAATAGGCGCGGGAACTATGGGTAATGGAATAGCCCATGTATTTGCGCAAAATGGTTTTAAAGTTTCTATTGTAGATGTATCGCTCACGCAGTTGGACAAAGCAGTCGCCAACATCAGTAAGAATTTTGACCGGCAGATCGCAAAAGGCGCTGCAACCGAAGAACAGAAAAAAAATGCACTTGCGAATATTTCAGTTTTCAGTAAGATAAGCGAGGGAGTTAAAGATGCTGAGCTTGTAGTAGAAGCGGCAACCGAAAACACGGAACTAAAGCTGAAGATCTTCGAAGAAATCGACAGGGATGCACCAAAGCATGCGATACTGGCTTCAAATACATCTTCTATCTCTATAACAAAAATTGCAAATGCCACGAATCGGGATGATAAAGTGATCGGGATGCATTTTATGAATCCGGTGCCTGTGATGAAACTGGTAGAAGTGATCAATGGTTATTCGACAAGCAAGGATGTAACAAATACAATCGTAGAGTTAAGCAAACAGCTTGGCAAGATCCCGTGCGTTGTCAACGATTATCCTGGTTTTGTCGCTAACCGTATTTTACTGCCAATGATAAATGAAGCGATCTATAGTTTATATGAAGGTGTAGCTGGTGTGGAAGAAATTGATACAGTAATGAAATTAGGTATGGCGCATCCAATGGGGCCGCTACAACTGGCAGATTTTATCGGTCTTGATGTTTGTCTTTCCATACTTAATGTGTTGCATGATGGCTTTGGCAATCAGAAATATTCGCCTTGTCCTTTACTTGTTAATATGGTAACAGCTGGTAAGCTTGGTGTTAAAAGCGGTGAAGGCTTTTATACTTATACTGCAGGTAGCAAAGATTTGGTAGTGAGCCGACGGTTTAAATGATAAATTTAATCCGAGGCTCTCCAATTAGTTTTTTTTAATTTTTTTATAGCATAATAGGCATCTATTTTGCAGCCTTTCAGCACCAAAACCAACCCTTCAAATTGAACCAATGACGGACAAAAAAGCAAAACTCCAGCAGTTGCATGAGAAAATGGTCACTGAAATTCAAGATTATGCAATCATTTTACTTGATGTTGATGGCACAATTTTAACCTGGAATAAGGGTGCCCAAGCAATCAAAGGTTATAAGGAGAGTGAAATTCTGGGGCAAAATTTTCGCATTTTCTATCTTCCGAGGGACAGAGAAGAAAAACTTCCGGAAAAATTAATTGAATTAGCCATTAGAGAAGGCCGTGCCCGCCATATAGGCCGGCGGGTAAGAAAAGATGGCTCCACTTTTTGGGGGAGTATCCTTATTACCGCTTTACATGATGAAGAGGGAGAAGTAATTGGGTTTACTAAACTCACCAAAGAACTGGGTGAAAACGAAATTGATTAAACATTCCCCGGCAATATCTTCCCAATGAAAAAATCCCCCGGTAAAAACCAGGGGATAACAAATCACAGAACCATTATAACCATTAAAACTTTTATTTATTTCTTGGGGGACCACCGCGTCCACGCAATGAAGGTTCGATCTGCTCCTTCCATGTCTTGAATTTATCATCTCCAAGAATGGACTTAAGTTTCGTGTCCAAAGCTTCTGTCAATGGCTTCAATTTTTCCTGCATAGCTGCACGCATAGCATCCCGATCGCCACCAGCATTTGCCATCACTTCCTCACGGACTTTATCCTGTGCCTTATAATAATCCAAATAAGCCGCTTCCATTTCCTTCATTTTTGCCTCATCAAGTTTAAATGCACTGTCAGCTTTTGCATGTACTCTTTTTACTCTTTCCTCTGGGGTGGGCATCTGGAATCCACCGCCGCCACCTTGCGCAAACGTAGATGCGGTGCCTGCAAGCAATATAACCGCTAATGCAATAATTGTTTTTTTCATTTGAATGTATATTTTATTTTTAAAGAAGTAAGAAATTCAATAAATTATTAATTGTCTTTTTTCCCGGTAGCAGGTTTGCGTGGACCATTGTTGTTAATTATCCTTTTCACGATCTGCTTTATAAAAGAATCCATTTTAGGTTTTTGCTCTTCCGTACATAGTGCTTTTATTGATTGGAAATAATGAAATGTGCTTAGGTCAAGTGCCATTTGTTTTTCTCCGATCCTTGATGCATAAGCATTCAAAACAGAATCACTCACGCCTTGCTGGTAGATAAGTGAGAAAAAATCTTCTTTTGATCTTGTAAGATCTTGAAATAAGGGCTTCATATTTTTAAACTGGTTAGCCCGGAGTGAATCGTAGACAGCGGCTTGTTGATCATCCAGGCCAACCTCGTCCTTAACTTTTTCTACTGCTCTCTGACGCATTTGTTGCTCGCTCAACTTTGGAGGATGCGAAGGTTTATTGAAAACAAAAAAGTATAACAACCCAATGTTAGCTACCAATAAAACACTGGTAATAAGTAAGAGTAACTTATTATTTCTTAAATAGCTCATTCGTTTGTCATGTTTTCGTAATCGTAATTAGTCGCTGAAGCGACAGTATTATATTCACTGGCTAATTCAGAAACAGAACCATTGTTAGTATCTGCTGTTATACTTTCTCCGGAACCGCCCCATAGCGCCCAACCATTCACTGCCATCACGAGCAGTACAATTGCTATAGCTACCGCAGGTTTGCTTACAAATGAAAATATTGCTCTTTCCCACCCGCTCTCTTTCTTATCTAACCTGGCTTTAATACGGGTAAAAAGAAAAGGATTCGCCTGGGCCCTTTTTACACTATTAAGGCTCTCCAGCGTCTTTTCAATTTCCTGTTGTATTTTTTCTTTTGATGTCATTTGACTGGTAATTTGACGATAAATAATATGGCTTCCTTCTTATCTATAATGCTTATTATAATATTCCTCTAACTGCTTTCTAAGGTTTTGATTTGCACGGCTCATCAGCGATTCAACGGCAGAGACTGTAGTATTTAACACTTCACTCACATCACGATAACTCAGTCCTTCCAGCTTGTGCAGCGTATAGGCTGCCTTTTGATTTTCCGGCAAAGCCTCGATCGCTTTAAAAAGAACTGCTGACCTTTCCTTATTATCCAGGCTCACACCGGGATGATGAAAATCCGGGACCTGTTCTTTTTCATCACTGCCGCCTCCGCCCAGTGACTGCAAAAAGCCAAACCTTTTCTTCCTTTTTTTACTGCGCAAATGATCCAGCGCCGTAGTCGTTGCAATGCGATAAAGCCACGTTGAAAATTTTGAATCACCTTTAAAGGTGCTGATCTTTTCAAACACCTTTATAAAAACATCTTGCGCTAAGTCTTCAGCCTCCGTTTCATTTTGTACGATGCCCAGAATCGTATTATAAACCATATCCTGCCATTGCTCTACGATATCCTTAAAAGCAGATTCATCTCCTTGTTTTAGCTGTTCTATTAGTTCCGTTTCGTTGCTCAAAGCAGGTCATTGGTTTTCGGTTTTCAATTTATGCAAAAACTAGTTTCTTCTGAAATCTCCCATCTGGTTTTGATTAAAATTTGGCCTCGCAGGTGCCTTTCCAAAGTTTTTCAGGTTGTAGGTAAATGTCAGCATAAAATACTGCTTTAAGACCATGGTCGTTACGTCTTCAAAGTAAGTTTCTGTTACATTTCTTGATATGCTTTGGTTCTGATCCAGGAGGTCAAATACAGAAAGACGAATCTCGCCTTTTTGACCTTTGAGTATCTTTTTTGCTATCGCCATATTCCATAACCAATAGCTTTGATTATATCCATCGCTTAATCCGGAATAAATTTGGTTACTAAGGTCTGTGTTAAACAACCATCCTTTTTTACTAAGAAGATTGAGTCTTGCTGAAGTATTATGGGAAAAGTATTTATTATCCGTCTGAGGTTGCAACGTATTTTTAGCGTTATTAAAACTTCCATTGTAAGAAATGGTATAATCAACATACTGACTAATGTTACTGGCAAGCACGATCCCCGCATTATAGTTATAAGAAGTAGTAATTCCCTCTTCATTATTTATAAGACCAGGGGTTCTATACGCTACAAAACCTGTATTCAAACTGATATTTGTTTTCATAAACTTTAATGGCTGGGCGTATGTAACAAATATGTTGAAGTTCCGCTGACCATCCAGGTTTATGGGTTTAGTTAATTGTGACCCCTTGTACAATGTAACGGACGGTGTAAGGACGGAATCTCTAGTTGCCGTATAAGTTGCAGTTGCTACATAATTATCGGTAAGCGACCCAAAAAAGTTTACGAACAAACTTTGGCTTTTTTTAGGGTCGGTAAATTGGTAACGGCCGCCAATTCTATGTCCATAGGATTGATCAAGATCAGGGTTACCGGTTGTAATCAACAGTGGGTTGGTGTTATTTATGACATCCTGCAACTGGTTCACAGAAGGAGGATTTGTGTTGGCTCTGTAAAAAATTCGGATGTTCTCTCTCTTTGAAAGTGGCAAATTGATCTGGACGTTGGGTAAAATATTGGTGAATGTTCTTTCTACATGAGTAACATAAGGGTATACCTGGTCACTTTCAAGCCTGGCTGACTGAAAATCCACTCCGAAAGATATTTGCTTGTTACGTTCACCTTTGCGAAAACTGATACCTGCCCTTTGTGTCAGGTAGGTGTTCTCAAACACATTAGACAAACTTGTGTCAAGTTCGGAATATTTAGCGGTTGCATTTTCAAAACTATAAGCTTTCCTCTTTGAATCATTAAAATTGTAAGATGGGTTATAACGGAATTCAAGTATTGCTCCTTTTTTTCCGATCGGTTCAGTATAATTCAAACTGCCGGAAAGCTGGTAACCCTTCGTGAGCTGATCATTAAATTGACGTGTAGTATCTTTTACTACAGTAAGTCCTTTATAATATAAGCTGTAAGCATCAGTATATGATTCGCCATCCTGGTTGTTAATACCAGTGTTGAAATTTGCAGAGAATGTTCTTCCTCTTTTTTTGAACGAATGCCTGTAAAGAATATTATTATTAAAGTTAAGACCAAGTCTATCTGACCTGTTTGCATTCAACGTTTGGCTGGTTGTGTCATCTTTATCAGTAAATATTATTCCTCTTGTCAGGCTTTGACTGTGATAATCCTGGACACTAAGGGATGGTGTGATCAGGATTGAGTTGGAGGAATCTAGCTTCCAATCAAACCGGAAGTTTGCTCTGTGATTATAATTGTTACCCTCTGATTCTACATTTTGATCATAAAATTGTGTAGTATCAGCTATAGGAAAATATTCCCTGGCAATTTTTTCACTATTCTCTGTTTTCCTGTTAT
>CBFGXP010000134.1:0-10820 GCA_965652775.1 uncultured bacterium | reverse complement strand
ATCGTTCTCCCAGGGAATTTTTCTGAAAGTTGAAAGATCGATCTTTGCAGCTGCATCAGGATACCCGGTGTGCCAACCCGTATATGTTACATTGTCATAAGCTGCATCGCTTGCATCCCATCCAAAAATGACATTACAAAAGCCAATGTTTGAATCAACTGCCGAAAGAAATTTTTCTGTTGAAATATATTTTCCTCTCAATATTCCATCGATGTCTGTAAAAGCGATCTTCACTTTTCCCGAAGGATGTTCTTTTACATATTGAACGATCTCTTTGGTAGTCATATAAATTTTTATTTATTGAAGCTAACCGAAATGTTTTTGTTTCCAAATGCTTTGAATGCTGCAAAACAAAATCCCATCAGTAAAAAATATACAAAAGCCAGTCTCAGGTTATAGATCGTCATCGCCACTAATGAACCAAACGCAATTACTAAAGCGACTATAGGAAATACAGGATACATCGGCACTTTAAATGGTCGTTCCAGGCCTGGTTCTTTTTTTCTCAATTGTAACAATGATACCATCGACACAATGTATAAAGTTAGCGCACCAAAAACTGAAATGGTAATTATCTCAGCTGTCTTGCCTGTCAGCAAAGCAACAATACCGATGATCATATTAATGAGCAACGCATTAGAAGGCGTCTGAAATCGTGGATGAATTTTTCCAAGAAAAGCCGGAGCCATTTTTACCCTGCCAAATTCAAAGCTCGATCTGCCTGCCGCGAGAATGATCCCATGAAAGGATGCGATCAATCCAAACAATCCGATCGTTATCAGTAAATGATAAAGTATGTTATTCCCTCCAACAATTTTATTTAACGCCAATGGCAATGGTGAATCCGAAGTAGTACCGTCTGGTTTGTAAACGATAGCTTCCCAGCCTGCAACCCCGACGGAGCTGATAAAAGTAAGGATACATAAAATAACCAAAGTAAAAATAGCCGAACCGAATCCGATCAAAATGGTCCGTTGGGGATTGATAGCTTCTTCGGCTACATTTGCCACGCCTTCGATGGCAAGAAAAAACCATATGGCAAAAGGAATTGCGGCAAACACTCCCGCCCATCCATTTGGGAATGCGTTGTGTTGCAAATTTTTTATTTCAAGATGTGGTAATGTGATGCCGCTAAACAATAATAATTCTCCCACTGCAAGAATGGTGATCACCAATTCAAAAGTTGCCGCAGCTTTTACTCCATAAATATTTAACGCTGTAAAAAGCAGGTACGCAAAAACTGCTATCGCCAAGACCGGCAATTGAGGAA
Organism: uncultured bacterium; assembly: GCA_965652775.1. Lineage (GTDB taxonomy): Bacteria > Bacteroidota > Bacteroidia > Chitinophagales > Chitinophagaceae > VBAS01. Next base: position 9,550 of record CBFGXP010000134.1, on the reverse strand, counting down.
AAAACAAGTTGAAATATGCGCCAATGGCAAATGCAATAGCAGGTGGCGCAAATATGAACTCAATGTTTTGTGCCATGCCTGAAATAAAGCCAAGATCCTTTCCGAGGGCGCGGTTGGCATAATCAAATCCACCGCCGGCTTTAGGAATAGCACAGGCAAGTTCAGTATAACTAAATGTGAAAGTGAGGTACATTATTATAATGAACAAAGTCGCAATAGCAAGACCAAGCGTTCCACCTTTTTCCAAACCCAGATTCCAACCGAAATACATTCCAGAGATAACATAGCCAACACCTAATCCCCACAGCATGGTAGAAGAAAGTGTTCTTTTTAATTCGGTCTTAGATGACAATTGAGCAAGATTTGTCTTCTAATATCTTAAATAATGCTGAATGAACGAAGAAGTATATGAGTTATTTATAATTACTTCTCTCCTGCCAATTCCATAATCACTTCCCTTTCTTTATCACTTACCGGTTGAGTGGAGAGTCTGCCAATACGCACCAGCGCCATATTTGCAAGGCGCTTATCTTTTTTTATTGTTTCAAGTGTCACCGGCTTTTTTAATTTCCTTACCGGCTTCAGATCCACTGCGGACCAGCGGTCATCATCTGTTGTGGGATCCTGGTAAGCTTCTTTTATTACTTTAGCTATACCGACAATATCGGTTCCTTCATTACTATGATAAAAAAATACTTCGTCCCCTTTTTTCATATTGCGTAAATGAAGTCGGGCTGCATAATTCCTGACACCACTCCAGCAGGTTTGCCCTTCTTTAACAAGATCATCCCACGAGTAACTGCCAGGTTCTGATTTTACAAGCCAGTATGCCATACGGATTGTAGATTTTAGATTTACGATTTCGGATTGCAATTGCAAAATAAATAAAACTTCCAAAGTCCCCTTTAGGGGATTTAGGGGCTTACCAACCGCTTGCCAACACATCCGCAATATGCATCGTTTGCAAATTATAACCTTTGTTCTTTATGTATCCCTCTAAATGCATCAGGCAGGAAAGATCAGTGGAGATAAGATAATTTGCTTTTGTTAATAAAGCATTCTCGACTTTCTGCTCGCCCATTCCGATGGAAATCGGCGCAAACTTCACAGCGAAAGTTCCGCCAAAACCACAGCAAGTTTCTACGTCATGCATTTCGTGAAGCTCTAATCCTTTTACATGAGATAAAAGTTTACGCGGTTCCTCTTTTATCCGGCATTCCCTTAATCCAGCACAACTATCATGATAAGTAGCCTTACCATTTAATACAGCCCCTACCTGTTCTACCTGTAAAATTTTTACCATGAACTCTGAGAACTCAACAACTCTTTTACTTAATTCTTTGACCTCGTTGTGCACTGAAGAGTTATCAAGCAGTTTTGAATAATAATTTCTGACAAACCCGGCACAACTTGCACTCGGAGTTACTATATAATCAGTACCACTAAAGTCGTCAACAAATTTCATGCATACAGCTCTTGCTTCATCCCAAAAGCCAGCATTGAATGCAGGCTGTCCGCAACAGGTTTGTTTTGTATTGTAAGTAACGGTGCAACCTGTTTTTTCGAGCACCTTAACCATATTAAAACCCGTTTGGGGATAAAGCTGATCAACAAAACATGGTATAAAAAGTTGTACGTTCATGCCCCCTGTCCTCCGCCTGGGGCGGAGAACTTAGAATTTATAAAGTTTATTTATCTTCTGAATAGCTTAGTATTCGCAATTATATTATTAATATAATTTTCTTTCAAAGAATTGTCAAAAAAAAGATCACTTCGATCTAAGTCCCCCTTTAGGGGACAGGGGTATCATTTTAATTGCCGTAATAGCTGCCTCTTCCCCTTTATGCCCATGCGCTCCTCCGATCCTTTCTTTTGCCTGTGTTTCATTGTCAACAGTCAGGACACCAAAAATAGTTGGCACAGGTAATAAAAGATTTAATTGCAACACACCATCTGTTACCGCCTTACATACATAATCAAAATGCGGTGTACCCCCACGAACAACACAACCTAAGGCAATAAAAGCATCAGGCTTCTTTTTTTTACCAACGCTGTTCCAATAATTTCTTATAGCAAATGGGATCTCGAAAGCCCCGGGAACAGTGATCGTAAATATCTTTTTTACTTTATATCTTTCTAGCTTTTCCCTGCATCCCCGTTCAAGCTCATCCACAATCGCCGCATTCCATTCCGTCTTTACCAAAACAATACAGGCATTCTTTTTAGGAATGCCTGCATCTATATTTAAAAGTTTACTGTTGCTAACGTCTGCCATCTTTAAAAAGTTTCAAGGAACAAGGCTCAAGCAACAAGGTTTTATAGATTGTGCCTTGTTTCTTATACCTTGAAACCTTAATTGTATACTCCAAGCTTCGCCAGATATTTTTCAGCTTCGTTTGCTCCAAGTGTGCCCGGATATTTGTCTTTAATCTCTCTGTACAATTCAATGGCTTCATTATTCTTACCTGCCTTTTCAGCAAGAGAGGCCGCAAAGAACAAATATTCTGCAGAATTATTTCCATCTGCGGTAAAATGATTCGCCGCTTTCTTATAAGTCTCAATTGCTTCATCATTTTTTCCAAGTTCGGAATAGGCATCACCTAACATTTTATAAGCTCTTGCCTGTAATTGCTTTGATGAAGTTGAAAACTCTTTTAATTGTTTTACTGCATTGTTGAAGTCACCTGTTCTCAGGTAACAATCACCGGCATAAAAACGTGCAAGATTACCGGAAGGTGTGCCACCATAATCTTTGATCACTTTTACAAAACCAGGATTGATCCCATCACCATTCAACGCTTTTTGAAGGCTGTCCATCCGATAATACTCTTCAGCTTTAAACATCGCGTCGATAGCTTTTTCCGCTTTCGGTTTTTGAACAAAGCTTTTGTAACCAAACCAGCCGCCAACTCCCAACACAATGACTGCGAGCACCACCGTAATTTGCTTTTGATAGCGGGTCCAGAAATCCTGCGCCTTCGCAATTATTTCCTCATTGTCATGACCTGCAATTTTCTTCTCTGCCATTTAATCTTGAAATTTTATGAATTTGAAATTTTAGAAAATCATTAATCAACTATAAAAGGATAGTTCTTATCAACATAAACATCCTTCAACACTTCGCTGTCATCTGGCCATGGGCTTTCTTCAGCAAATTTTACGGACTCGGCAACGATGCCGTCCACCCTCTCATCAATTTCTTTCAGTGTTTCTTCTGTTGCAAAATTGCTTGAAAGAATGGTTTTGCGAACTGTTAGAACAGGATCCTGTTCTTTATACTCATCCACTTCTTCTTTACTTCTATATTTTTGAGGATCACTTATCGAATGGCCCTTGTAACGATACGTTTTCATTTCAAGCAATGTAGGTCCGCCTTTTTCCCTTGCTCTTTTTACAGCGCGGCTGACTGCTTCATGCACTGCTTCCGCACTCATTCCATTTACGGTGTCAGCAGGCATTTCATATCCATCAGCCAGTTTATAAATATCAATTACATTACTGGTACGCTCTACCGAAGTACCCATAGCATAATTATTATTCTCACAAATGAAAATTACAGGCAACTTCCATAACATGGCGAGGTTGAACGTTTCATGCAAAATACCCTGGCGGGCAGCGCCGTCTCCAAAAAAGCAGAGTATCACGTTATCTGTACCGCGGTATTGTTCTGCGAATGCCAATCCCGCACCGGTTCCTATTTGGGCTCCCACAATTCCGTGACCGCCCCAAAAGCCAACTTCTTTTCCAAAAAAATGCATACTGCCACCCTTACCCTTTGCACAGCCCGTTGCTTTACCATACAATTCGGCCATACAGCTATTTACATTAACACCTTTGGCAATTGCTAATCCATGGTCACGATAGGCAGTAATAAATCCATCTTCAGGACGAGTAGCCGTCATACATCCGGCGGCAATTGCTTCCTGCCCAATATAGGCATGAAAGAAGCCACGGATCTTTCCTTCCATTTTATATTTCTCCTCGGCCATCAATTCAAATTGACGGATAAGCTGCATCAGCTCATACCAATAGAGATATGTTTCCTTAGAAAATTTTGTAGCCACAGGCTTCAAGGTTGGTGATGTTTCTGGCATAAATAAAGCGGGGGCAAAAATAAGGCAAAACAGTCAATTTCAGATTGTAGATTTTAGATTTAAGATTGGTATTTTTTATCTGGTTACCAGCTTTATAGCCCTGGTTGAGCCCGGTTGCGTCGCACCCTTGTATGCAACACGTCTATTCGGCTTTAAACGTCAATGCATTTCGTTCTTGTACTAATTCTTCTAACTAAAAACTAATATTGCAACCGGTTTTGCTGAAGCTACATTCCATATCGTTAACACAGTTCAAAAACTATACCCTTCGTTCATTTCAGTTCAATGAACGGATAGTTGGCATTTGCGGCAACAACGGTGTTGGTAAAACCAATCTGCTGGATGCCATTCACTACCTCTGTTTTACCAAAAGCTATTTTACAAGAGACACTTTAAATATTCAAAGCGGCCATCAGGGATTCAGGGTAGATGGTGATCTTGAGTTAAGCGATAAAAAAGAAAAAGCGGTTTGCATACTTCGTGAAACAGGCAAGAAAGAATTTTCAGTGAACGATGCAGGTTATGAAAAATTTTCAGAACATATTGGTCGCTACCCTTGTGTTATCATTGCGCCGGATGATATACAGATCATCACTGATGGTAGCGAAGAACGGAGAAGGTTCCTGGATGCACTCCTGTCACAAATTGATAAAGACTACCTGCAACATCTTATTAATTACAACAAAATATTATTACAACGCAATTCTTTACTGAAAAGTTTCTATGAAACAGGCAACAAGAATCTCTCACTGCTCGATGTGCTGGATGAACAATTAGTAAAACCGGGTAACTACATTTTTGAAAAAAGAAAACAGTTCCTGGTATCTTTTCTACCCGATGTAAAAAGACTATACTTTGAGATCGCAAAGCAAGAAGAAGAAACAGAATTGCATTATCAAAGTGAATTAAATCAATGTGCATTTACCGAATTACTCCACTTAAACAGGCAACGTGACATGGCCGCACAAAGAACAACAGGCGGCATTCATCGTGATGATCTTGTTTTTAATTTAACCGGCCAATTATTCAGGAATATTGCCTCCCAGGGGCAGCGAAAAAGTTTATTGTTTGCGCTCAAGCTTGCTGAAATGGATGTATTGAAACAAAACAAAGGCTTTGCTCCTCTCCTTTTGCTGGATGATGTTTTTGAGAAATTGGACGAGGACCGCATTGCGAGCCTCCTTCGCCGTGTTTGTATTGAAAATGATGGACAGGTTTTTATTACAGATACAAATGAAGAAAGGCTTTCTCAGCATTTGGATATTTTATCTATGCGCTATCAACTAATTATATTGAAGGTTGAAAGGTAAATGTTGAAGGTTTGGCCTTGCATAACTGTTAACTTTCTCCCGATAGCTATCGGGATAACTTTTAACTTTGTCAAATGGGCGAATACTCAATCGGTGATGCCATTCAGAAATTTTTGGAACAAAGTCGTATAAAAGGTTCAATACAAGCTTTGCAGATCGAAGATGTGTGGAGCGAAATAATGGGAAAAACAATTGCGAAATACACTGAGGAGATCAAGATCATTAACGATACACTTTTTATTACCACTCATGTCGCACCGCTAAAGCAGGAACTGGTTTTCCAAAAGGAAAAAATAAAGCTTCGTGTGAACGAAGCTTTGGGAAAAAATGTAATTAAAGAAATAATAATTAAGTAAGTACTCCAAAACGATTATCCCTGCGGACCATATTATCAAATATTTCCATCCTGTTATTCACAGCTTCTTCTAATATATCTTCTGAAGACACTATACCGCGGAACGAAAGGATTTCAAAAACGGGTAAATAACGAACATGATGTTGCCGCATTAATTGCATGCATCTTTCTACCGTATCATCTATGGTGGCTGCAGGCAACTGGTTGTTCATTATGTCACTCACTTTGGTTTTTGCAAGTTGCCTGTTTGTTATTACGACTTTGCTGGTAATGTCATGTTCTGTGATTAGCCCAACATATTTTTCATCGTCCATTACGATGAGGTAATCTACATTTTCATGACACATACGACCAAGAGCTGCATACACAGAAGATCCAGGAGAGATAGTGTGGAAATGCAGTTCTTTTTTCGCAAGTATTGATGTTACCTTTTCCATATGCACAGGTTTAATAGTTAAGTAATCTTTTTGCGACTACAGGCTTATGGGTCTTTTTCAAGTTACGGATAAAATATAACGAAAAAGCCAATTGTCTGCCAATGTGTAAAAAAAGTTCGCGGGTTAATGGCAAATGTCATGCTTAACGATGAATTAAAATTGAATCTTCTGTAATGAAATTGTAAAGTTTGGTTTTGAATCTTATTGCATGCGGACTCTCGGGTCCACCATGCCGTACAGGATGTCAGCAAGAATATTAATGATAATAAAGAATGTGGCTGAGATAAGTACTGATCCCATTACTACGGGAAAATCGAGTTTTTCAAGTGCATCGACAGTTACTTTCCCGATACCCTTCCACCCGAATATATATTCCACAAAAAAAGCACCGGCAAGCAATTCTGCAAACCAGCCAGTAACAGCAGTGATCACAGGATTTAACGCATTACGCAGTGCATGTTTCCAGATCACCTGCATCTTGCCTAATCCTTTTGCATAAGCCGTTCGGATATAATCCTGGCTGAGCACATCAAGCATGGCACTTCGGGTAAGCTGGGTGATGATCGCTAAGGGTCGAATACCAAGTGTAAATGCGGGCAAAATAAGATTACGCAGAGTTAATTTACGGTTACCGGTTACTTCGTCCACGTCAAACCAGTTCCCATTTATATGAAGCCCCGTCCAGTCAGACAATAAAAAACCAAAAATGTATGCGATCACAATACCCATAAAAAATGATGGAGCGGATATGCCAACAATGCTTGCAAAAACCGAGGACGTATCCACCCAGGTGCCCTTTTTGACCGCTGCAAGCACACCCAATGGGATCCCAATTGCAATGGCGATGAACATTGCTGCAAATGCAAGGATAAGCGTTCCGGGTAAAGCTTCCGTCAACACACTTCCTACTTCCTTTTTTGTCTGATAAGATTTACGGAGATAGGGAACTTTTATTCCGACCCGATAGCTATCGGGTTTGGTGTTTCCGCCGATAAAAAATCCTTTCAATTTTTTTTCTTCGATCTCTTTTGAAGAGTGAATAGAGACAGGAGAAACATCATTCACATAATACAAAAACTGTTTCCACTTTGGCTGGTCAAGGTAGAGTTCTTTGCGTATGTTAGTTTGTGTGGCGGCATCGCCTGTCTGGCCCATTATTAAACGGGAAGGATCTCCAAAACCCTGGAAAAGAAAAAAGACCACAATAACCACCCCTGCTAAGACAAGCAGGCCGTAAAGAAGCTTTTTTGTGATAAATTTCAGCACATCAGTTTTTCTTTAGTTCTTGTAATAGTGAGTCAATGGTGCTTCTGTATTTTTCCTGCATCACATTGTCCGTTGAATCCACGATTGCTTGTGTCTCCGGTAAAGATCGATTTACAATATTCTCCGCATTCTTCAACGAATTTAGAATACTATTGATTTCTGGTGCCTGTTGTGGAATTTTATCGATTGTACCTTTAACGTCACCAAAATTTGCATGGCTCCACTTACCTTCAACCGATCCCTCCCTCAATAAATAAATTGTCGGTGTTGCCCGTGCTGCAGTACGAATCGCTGTAAAATCACAGCGCAGAACATGCATGCTATTCCAGAATTCATTATTTCTTTTTGCTTTTAAATCATCAGCAGATTTAGTGACGATGAAAACCGGGATATTCTTTGCATCAGCCCTTGCTTTTATTTCTCTGAACTGCTTATCCCACGCTTTGTTATCGGAATCTATATTTTCCTCAAACAATAAGACCGCATATGGCATGTTTAGCACTCCTTCAGTCCAGTCGTTATTGTTCATATCTGTCAGAATAAAGCCCTTTATAGGAGGTTCATTATTTTTTCCCTTCCTGGCAACTTTATCATACCTGCTGACAAACTTGTACAGCGAATCATTAAAATCCGCCGGGAACTTATCCGCAGTGAATTCAACTTTTTGTCCTTGCTTATCGTAAACAAATGTCATTACAATACTATCGGGAACAGCATTTGCCGGCATCTTCATTTTCTCCGGTATGTTATTGCCTTTTTTAAATGGCAAACAATCTACCGGTGGTAAGTACCTTAATGCATACCACTGCAATCCAAAACTGAAAAGTGTTACTAAAAACATTAAGGCGGTATTCATTCCCGGTCTAAACAAGGGCTTTATATGTTTTCTGGCGAACAGTAGTACAAGAATTAACACAGATAGCAGAACATCTTTATAAAATGAATACTCAGGTGTGATCTTTATACAATCGCCAAAGCAACCACAGTTTGTAGGTCTTCCTGTTTTGTAAGTGTAGCCGGTAAGAATTGTGAAAAACACCATTAACAACAGGAGTAACCAGCTAAATAATTTCATTCTCCATCCCAACAGCAATGCTGCACCGGCAATGATCTCAAACGCATTCATGGTCACAGATAAAAACAAAGTATGCTCGTTAAGAAAATGAAATAAGTTGGTTAACGCGTTCTTTAAAAAAAATGTACTTTTAGCCAGATCAGCATTCCATACCTCGAAATACTCTTCCATTTTATAGGCAGTACCCAGCGGATCATTTGCTTTTACCAGGCCTGAAAAAATGAAAAGTAATCCAACAAAAATTCTGATTATGTTGATAGTGATTTTCATTCGATAATGATATTTTTTATTTTTGACTTTTTACTTTCTCCTCACTCATCAGGATCAACGCAAACGCAGCATAGTTGACAATGTCAAGATAATTGGCATCGATCCCTTCACTCATGATCGTTTTTCCATCATTGACCAAAATTTGGCGTATACGCTGTAGTTTCATTAAGATCAGGTCGACAAAACTTTGCTGGCTCATACTGCGCCACGCTTCTCCATAGTCATGGTTCTTATCCTGCATCAACCTTTTAGCGATGCCAGCTTTTTCATCAAACATTGGAGATATCCTGTCCACCGGCATTTCCTCGGGGTCATCCTCGGTTAAGTCTAATTGTAATAGTCCGATAATCGCATAGTTAATGATCCCTTTAAATTCAGCTGAAATATCATCAGCAACTTTTTGCTTGCCTGTTTCCTGTATCGTCCGAATCCGTTGCGCTTTAATAAATATCTGGTCGACGATTGAAATTGTACGCAGCACCCTCCATGCAGTTCCATAATCCATTGCCTTTCTTAAAAAAATTTCTTTACAGGTACGGATGGCTTCGTCGTATTGCTTTTCAGTTATTGTCATATTTTGAATGATCAACGGTGAATGGTGAATTTGGATACCAAAAGCAAATGGATCATTACAAATAAAGTAAGTTTTTTCGACGATTGACCATTCACCATTGACCACTCACCTTCCCTATCTTTATCGCCAAAAATAACGAACAAAAAGCGAATGTTTACACTGAATTGTA
>CBFGXP010000133.1:0-10928 GCA_965652775.1 uncultured bacterium | reverse complement strand
GAGCGATCGATTACAGGTTCTCTTATGTGTATGGAGCTGATTTTAACCGTGATGGCTTCAATGGTAATGATCTTATCTACATTCCAAAAGATCCATCTGAAATTACTTTTTCTCCATTTACTTATCCAAATGGCGTCAATTACACAGCAGCAGAGCAAAGTGCATTGTTCTTCAAGTATATTGAGCAGGATAAATACCTGAGAGATCATAAAGGGCAATATGCTGAACGTAATGGCGCTCAGGCCCCGTGGAGAAACCAGGTGGATATTAAGATCCTCCAGGATCTCTTTATGAATGTTGGTAAAACTAAAAATACGATCCAGCTCACTCTTGACATTTTCAACTTTGGCAATTTGATCAATCCAAACTGGGGTAAAGTAAAAACAGTTAATGCTTCATCAGTATTGGTTCCGACCAACCAGAATTCACTTGTACCGGGTGGTAATGTGAGACCAACATTTCGTCTGGCTACCGACAGAAATAATCCGGTTGTTGAAACATTCAGAGATAACGTAAGCATTGCGTCTACATACTATATGCAAATGGGTATAAGATATATTTTCAACCAGTAAAATAATCTTAACTTAAATAAAAAACCTCTCGTGTGCCGGGAGGTTTTTTATTTTAATATACTAACAAAAAACTTATAACTTAAAACGTTGAACCTATACCCCATCCCCATTTCAAAAATGCAGGCATAGCTTTTCCCCAGGTTTTTACATCATGTTTTCCATCTTCATAATTTTTATACTGAATATCTTCTCCGTCTCGATAACCTTTTCTTTCCAGCTCTTCAATTAAAGCAAGCGTATCATCAATCGAATCTATAATGCCATTGTTGTTTCTGTCTACTTTCTCGTCAAGTGATCCCGTTGTAAAATAAAATCTCAAACCAGGTTTAAAATCGCCTTCTCTTACCAGTTTATGCATGATGCGATCTGTTTCTTCATTGTATCCATGATGCAGATCTTTTAGACGCCACCATAACGAACCAGAGAATACACCAACTTTAGAAAACTCTTCAGGATTATGCCAAACAGTGTCAATAGCTGACAGACCTCCCAGCGAAAAACCAGCATAAGCTTTTTCGCTAAACTCCTGTGACCAATTTTCTTGTATGTATGGTATCAATTCCTCAAAAACGAATTGCTGGTGCAAACGGGCCTTTGCTCCCCTGCCTTTAAAATCTAACAACGAAGCAACACCATATTCCATTTTTCTTTCAGCACTGCAATGGATCCCAACACACAAAACTGGCTTTATCTCATTTGCTTCGTAAAGCGAAGCTAACATCTCATCAAAATGGAATTTCGGCAGATCTTGCCCGTCATTGATAATTAAAAGGCTGGTGAAATCAGGATCTGATCCAATATGAGGAAAATAAAGATCAATGAGAACATCCCTCTTAAGATGATGGGAATTAATTGTAACATTTTTTACGGGAACACCGGCCTGCTTCGAACGCTGCATTTAAGCAAAATTAAGGGATGCAGGCTAAAGCCAATGCCTGTTTGTTTTGAAACATTCCGCTTTCTTTTTTGTTTTTCTTACCGTTAAAAAATACATTTGATTACTTACCCGTTCCCGGCATATTCATCAACATTAAATAAAATATTTATGAAGAAGATTGGCGTCTTACACGGAAAAGAGAGAAGCTTTCCAATGGCTTTTGTAGAAAGGGTAAACAGTAAAAATATTTCGGGTATAATGGCCGAACCCGTTCGCATCGATAAAGCAATACAGGGAGAGCCAACAGGCTATGCGGTGATAATTGACCGGATATCACAAGATGTTCCTTTTTACCGAACATGGCTTAAGAATGAAGCGCTGACTGGTACCGCTGTTATCAATAATCCATTTTGGTGGAGTGCTGATGACAAATACTTCAATAACTGCCTTATGACAAAAGTCGGTGTGCCAATCCCTAAAACTGCCATCATTCCTTCTAGGCAGCATCCGGAGGATACCACAGACGAATCATTCAGCAATCTTGCTTATCCAATGGATTGGGAAACTATTTTCAACTATGTTGGTTTCCCTGCGTATATGAAACCGTTTGCAGGTGGTGGATGGAAACATGTATATAAATTAGACAGTAAAGAGGATTTTTTTGAAAAGCATAGCGAAACGGGTCAATTGGTAATGCTACTGCAGGAAGAAATTGTTTTTACTGAATATTACCGTTGTTATTGCATTGGCAGAAAACACGTTCGCATCATGCCTTACGAGCCACGCAATCCCCATCATCTTCGCTATGTAGCGGGTTTTACCCCATCACCGGAACGATTGAAACAAATGGAAGAAATTGTTTTACGTATTTGCACTTATTTGGGTTATGATTTCAATACAGTTGAATTGGCGATCAGGGATGGCGTTCCTTATGCCATTGATTTTTGCAACCCGGCTCCCGACGCTGAACGTAGCAGTGTAGGTGAAGAAAATTTTGCATGGGTTGTGGAGACAGCAGCGAATTATGCGATCGAACGAGCATTGGCCTATAAAGAAGGGCAGGATAATTTGACATGGGGTGAATATGTGAAGCGGGGAGCAAATAAAACATCTTTGGTCTGAAAACTTTCAATTAATAATTATTAATTAATAATTATTAATTATTCAAACTATGGCAACACTCAACTATAAAACATTCACACTTGGTGTTGAAGAAGAATACATGGTGCTTGATCCGGAGACAAGAGAACTGAAAAGTCATGAACAAAAAATAGTGCATGAAGGCCAAAAAGTGATAAAGGATAAAGTAAAGGCAGAAATGCACCAGGCTGTAGTAGAAGTTGGTACAGATATTTGTGCTGATGCCGATGAAGCCTGGCAGGATGTAGCCGCACTTCGAAAAACTATTTCTGAAATTGCCGGCAATCTTGGCTTTGCAATGGGAGCCGCGGGCACACATCCCTTTAGTCATTGGGAGAGTCAATTAATAACAGATCATATACGCTATAATGAACTTGTTAATGAATTACAGGAAGCTGCCCGGAGTAATTTGATATTTGGATTGCATGTGCATGTGGGAATGGAAAACCGGGAAATGGCAAATCATATTGCCAATAGTACAAGATATTTTTTACCTCATATTTATGCGTTAAGTACAAATTCTCCCTTTTGGGAAGGAAGACTTACCGGGTATAAATCATTCCGTACAAAAGTATTTGATAAATTTCCCCGAACAGGTATCCCGGAAGCCTTTGATAGCATTGAAGCGTATGAAAACTATGTGAAGCTGCTTGTAAAAACCAATTGCATTGATAATGCAAAAAAGATCTGGTGGGACCTGAGAGTGCATCCATTTTTTAATACGGTGGAGTTTCGCATCTGTGACATCCCGCTTACGGTAGATGAAACAATAACCCTTGCTACTCTTTTCCAGGCTGTGTGTGCCAGAATTTATCTTTTGCGAAGTAAGAATTTGAATTTTATTCAATACTCCCGTGCGTTGCTTAATGAAAATAAGTGGAGAGCCAGCCGCTATGGTATTGATGGCCGCCTGATCGATTTTGGAAAAGAAGAAGAAGTAAACACCCGTGCACTTCTGTATGAGTTACTTGATTTTATTGATCCTGTTATCGATCATCTTGGCAGTCGTCACCGGCTTGCACATATTCATAAGATTCTTGAAAATGGTACCGGAGCTGACCGGCAATTAAAAACATTTGAAGAAACCAAAAATCTTGTAAGCGTTGTGGACTACATACGAACACAGTTCCTTGCAGGAATTTAATATTAACTTTAAAAAAAATAAATATGCTTTTTACTAAAAAGAACCTGCTGGCAATAATCATCTCCTTTTCAGTAGTTGCCTGCAATCAAGCGGGTGAAGAAAATCAAACTAGCACAAATACAGCTTTAACGCCGTTGAACGATCCTAATACTGCAACACAAACTTCACCAACTACGCTACAGGATATCTGGGTTCTTGACAGCATGAATAATAAAGGCCTCGATTCTAGTGTATTTACCCGTGGTACACCCTATTTTGATATTAATCTTGATAAAAAAACGGTAACGGGGCATACAGGTTGTAATTCTTTAACCGGCAGATTAAATGTAGAAGGTGAAAAGATCAGCTTCGATAGCCTTGTTGTTCTAAAAGAAGTTTGCAAAGATAAAGGCTTTGAAAAAAAATTGATAGCCGGGTTCAATAGTGGCAAGACGACTTATAAAATTGTTAACGACAAGTTACACTTAGATCTGGGTTCCGGCACACTTCTTATTTTCCGGAAAATCCGGCGTTGATAAAAATTACTATGCCTTTCAATCGCTAAAATTGAAAACATCTTCGAAAACTTTGCGCATTTGCAGTGAGGGACATAAATATTACAAGAGCAGCGATTGTCCCGTATGTCCGATTTGTGAAAAACAACGAAAACCTTCTGCACTTTTCCTGCTTAAAGTTGGTGCGCCGGCAAGACGTGCACTTGAACAGGAAGGCATCGATACGCTTTATAAACTTTCAAAATATAGTATCGGTGAACTCTTACAACTTCACGGCATGGGTCCGGGCTCCATACTAAAGCTTAAACAAGCACTAAAAGAAAAAGGATTTTCATTCAGGAAAGAATAAATTGTAGATCCTCGGGGAACCTTTCGATGCCTGGTGTGTATATTACTTTCATATCTTTATTTTTACCCATGTCTTTCTCCATTGATACCTCAAAAATAATTTTTCGTCCAGTCAAGGTTACTTTTTTTGAAATGCATGAACCAAAGGCGCCACCACTCCCTATATCCAATACCCATTTTGAACTACTGCCAAAACCCATTTCAGTAAATGACTACCGAAGATATTATTATGCCGTAGGTGAAAAACATTTCTGGCTCGACAGGATGGTGATGCCTGATGAAGAACTATCTGAAAAAATAAATGCCCGAAACGTTGAAATTTTTATTTTCTATGTAAAGGATACCCCGGCTGGATATGTTGAATTTGTAAAAGAAGAAAAGTTTGTCGAGATACTTTATTTTGGATTAATGCCTGAATTTATTGGCAAAGGTTTAGGCAAATATTTTTTGCAATGGGTGATCGCAAAAGCATGGAGTTATCACCCGGAATGGATACAATTAAATACCTGCACGCTGGATCACCCGAATGCGTTGGGTACTTATAAAAAAGCTGGCTTTGCACAAGTGAGAACTGAAGTGCATCAACGGAGAGTACTTACTTGAGCAGTTATTGTTTGGTTTCTTCTATTTTCGTTTTAATGGTAATCGATGGATGTTTATTCGGTGCATTGACTGCACTTAGAACAAGAAATTTTAATGATACTTCCGGTTTTCTTTCAATTGTTTTTACTTCAATAATTGTTTTCTCGCCTGACCTTAATAAGATGATATCATTATTATTGTGTAATGTATAACCAGTTTGATTCTGCAACGTAATATCAGTGCTTGAAAGATTTTCAATTTCAACTCCAAGTACATTGTATTTAGTAATATATTTTGCAGCTGTTACTTTTAATGAATTTTCTATTAAAGGGATAAGAAATTCATTCCGGCCAATCAATAGATCTTTGAATACTGCAACTGTACGCCTGTTCATTAACGCGTCTTTAATACTTTCAGCATTTCTTTCTTTTGCAAAAACCAATGTTACAGGTCTGTGACCGCCTTTCGCCACTTTGAAATCCCAATCGATCAATTTATGAATATCGCTATTGCCCATGATGGTTAAGTTATTGTCCAGCGCAATTTGCAAAGCTTCATCGGAATAAGTCTGATCATTCACGACTTCAATGCCATCAAGCAATTTTTCACGAATAAGAAGCCGGTGCACATCGGTTAGTGTCGCCATGCCATCCTTGCGCTGTGGCGTCCAGTTTGGATGATTCCAAAAAGTAAAAGCACCTTGCTTTTTTGCTTCACGAAAAACCTGGATAGAATCATCTACTAATAACTTATTTGGATCGGAAAGAAAGATCGCATTGTTATGGCCGGGGGGCATTTTCCTTGTAATTTCAGAACCCTTTACGATGATGAGGTCATGATTTACCGCTTCTTTAATCGCAATGTCATAGGAACGATTTCTGTCAGGATGAGGAATATCGTCTTTATGCGGTTGGTATTCGAGATGCTCTGTCAGTGATATTGCATCGAGACCATCCATTAAAGCTTCCTGCACACGTATATCCGGCCACACACTTCCATCAGAAAAGACAGTGTGCTGGTGAAAATCGCATTTCAATGTTTTATAGCCGGAGATATCAGGAAACTTAAGTTTACGTCCCAATCCATGACTATGATCCTGTGAAGAACCCGTAACAGAAAGAATAAAGAACAGGATGATTATATTTCTTCGCATAGCAATTAGTTTGAGGCAAATTAAAGAATAAATGAATTTCAAACATTAATTAATTGCGTCCGTCTTTGCCCAGATAAATTAGAACAACGAGCTGAAACCTAAATGCAACTAATCTGTTATTTTTTTCTTCTATTGTCCGTCCTTTTTTAAATCGGCAGTAATTTTGATAATCAAAGCAAAACAATTCAAAAAGAATGAAAAAACAACCTTCACTTATTTTTTGTATCCTGATGGATGTAGTTGGTTATGCCACTTATGCAATACCTTTCTTAGGTGAGCTTGGTGATGTATTGTGGGCTCCAATTTCTTCTATGATCTTTATGGCCACTTTCGGCGGCTGGAAGGGCGCATTAGGTGGTGTTGGTAACTTTATAGAAGAACTGTTACCCGGTACAGACTTTATTCCCAGTTTTACCATCATGTGGTTTATTCAAAACATGGGAAAGAAGAATACGACTACAGCCGTTAGAACGCTGAGATCTTAATTTATTCAAATTCGCCGCTGTCTACATCATGTATGAATTTTATCACTCCGTTCATAAAGACTTTTTGATCGTCATACATCGCCAGGTGACTACCATTTGGACAATATAGATAGCGGCCTTTTTGTACCAGCTTACTTTGCTCTTCCATTGCTTTTGGATCCATCGTGTCATGTTTTGCACCGATCATCAGCGTTGGAATTCTTATTTCTTTCAAACGATTTTTTATATCCCAGTTAGCAAGATTACCTCCAATGCCAAACTCGGAAGGGCCCTGCATCATTACATAAATTGTTTGATTGGTACTCGCAAAAGAACGAGTAACAGGTTCTGGCCATGGATCAAGCCGGCACAGATGCTCATTGTAAAAATTGGGGCCTAATAGTTCCATATATCTTGGATTAGCAAAATCTCCTTTTACCTCAATAGCACGGATCTCAGCAAGTACTTTCGGATCCATTTGCTTTGACAAAACTTCTTCCGCATATTTTCCGTATTCAGGGCAACTTGCCATCATATTAGCAACGATGAGGCTTTTCAGCTTATCCTGGTATTTCAGCGCATATTGCATTCCAAGAATGCCTCCCCATGAGTTTCCAAGAATATAAAAATTTGTCGAGTCGGCGCCAATTGCCTGGCGAACCTGCTCAACTTCCTCTACAAACCGATCCAGCACCCATAAAGTTGTATCTGCCGGTTTATCAGAGTTACCGCAGCCAAGCTGATCATATTCATAAAATTCAAAACCTTCCTTTGGAAAAAAGCTTTCAAATACTTCCATGTATTGATGTGTAGAAGCAGGACCCCCATGCAATAACAAAACTTTTATTCGTGGATTGTTACCAAACCGTTTTGTCCATACTTTGAATTCACCGGAAGGTGTTTTAACCGGGATCATTTTTATACCTGCCATTTGCACTCCGGTATCTCCATAATTGAAATACTCGTATAAATGTATATCAGCACCAGTTGGGCTGCCTGAGTTGCTTGCTACACCACCTGTTTGTTGGTCGCAGGAAAAAATAATTACAGACAATGAAATAAATAGTAACAGCTTTCTCATAAGTTAGTTTTTGAATCGAAAAGGTAATGATTTTATTTATGTAATTTACCTGACTAAAAATTACTGCTATGAGATTTCTGCTTTTTCTTCTTTTAATTTCATTTACAACAGTTGCACAAACCAAAAACGATACACTTCAGTTGATACAAAAAACTGCGGCGCTTTACGATCTTGAATACACAAATGCTGAAGCAGATTCACTGATCGACAACATGAATAATTATACCCGGTTAATAAAAGGAATGCATAAAACACTTCCAGCAAATGACATCCCCTATCCTTTTGCTTTTAACCCACTTCCATATGGTGTAAGTAAACAGAGAACCTCACAAACCGCGTCATTACCGTTTCGTGCCGATATGCAAATGCCAAAAAATAAGAACGATCTTGCTTTTTATTCCCTTCCGCAATTGGCAGGGCTGATAAAAACCAAAAAAATAACATCTGTCGAACTCACTAGATTTTTTATTGACCGGTTGAAAAAATGGGGTGATACATTGGAATGTGTGATCTCGTTGACAGAAGACACTGCAATGGCACAAGCCAAACGAGCCGATGAAGAAATTAAGAATGGAAAATACCGTGGGATCTTACATGGTATTCCATATGGGCTGAAAGATCTTTTTGCAGTAAAAGGATACAAGACAACATGGGGCAGCACACCATACAAAGATCAAATGGTAGATGAGGACGCATACGTTTATAAGAAATTGAGAGATGCCGGCGCAGTGCTTTGTGCAAAACTATCCCTGGGTGCACTTGCATTTAATAATAAATGGTTTGGCGGGGAAACAAAAAATCCATGGAACCTGAAACAAGGTTCAAGCGGCTCATCGGCCGGTTCAGCAGCAGCAGTTGTAGCAGGCTTGCTTCCTTTTACGATTGGAACTGAAACATTGGGTTCCATCGTTTCTCCATCTACAAGGTGTGGGGCTACTGGTTTGCGACCCACATTTGGATCTGTCAGTCGTTCCGGTGCAATGGTGCTTTGCTGGAGCCTTGACAAAGTTGGACCTATTTGTCGCAGCGCTGAAGATTGCGCCATTGTTTTTAATTATATAAAAGGAACTGACGGGAAGGATAACGGTTCGGTTGATAGAAATTTTAATTACGATGGCATCGTTGATTTTTCAAAATTAAAGATCGCCTATGCAGAAAATTATTTTAAGCGATTAGCACCAGATGCACAGGAAAGAAAAGTATTGGAAGTTTATAAGTCCTTAGGCGCGGATATAAAAGCAATCGACTTTCCTGACTCTTCAGTTTACCCGGTCAATCTTATCAGTATCATTTTAAATGCCGAAAGTGCCGCAGCTTTTGATGAGCTGACAAGAACCAATCGTGACGACCTGATCGAAAGACAGGATAAAGATTTTTGGCCAAATAGCTTTCGTGCCGCCAGGCTTATTCCGGCAGTCGAATACATTAATGCAAACCGCTATCGCTATAATCTTTGTAAAGCAATAAATGATTTTATGAAAGATTACGATGTTGTGATCGTTCCAAGTTTTGCAGGCAGGCAATTGGCGATTACAAATCTTACCGGTCATCCTGCCGTAGTGATGCCGATGGGATTCAATCAAACCGGTTCACCACTCAGCATAACCCTTATTGGCAATTTGTATGATGAAGCAACAATTCTTGCTGCAGCAAAAGCTTACCAGGATAAGACGGATCATAATAAGAAGCGGCCGGAGAAGTTTAAGGAGTGAGTTGTCAGTGGTGAGTTGTGAATATTCTCGTATCTATTTAAGTTTATAGCAGACGCCGACATTCAACCCTAAATTCCAGAGTTTTGCTGTTACCGCCTGGTCAATAATTTTTATTAACCCATATCTGAAAGTTGGTTCTGTTCGCAAGAAGATATTTTCTTTAAACTTGAACTCCATCCCCGCACTTATTAATGAAAAAAGATTGAACTTCTTATACTCTAAGTTTGTAGATTGTTCTTGTTTTTTTTCACTCCCATCTGCATAAATCGCAGTAACCGTCTCCGATTCTTTTAAAAGAAAATTTGCAGAAACACCGGCACCAGCAATGAATCTCATTTTACCATTTCCCGAAACGAAATTTAATTTCAGCGGAATAGCAAGATAATTGAAGCTGGTATTAGCCTTAAAATGGGTTGGCTGCCCTGGCCCCGGTATTGGAAAATATGTAGCCTGTTTGGGAATTCTATACCCATTAATAGAATAAAGAAGCCCCGTTTGGATCTTAAACTTTTCTGATACTTTGATATTCAAATTGAGACCTGTTGTAAAACCAAACTTGCCTTTCTCCGTGTCGTCCCTGATATCAATTACCATATCACTGGATGAGGCACCATCATTATTTTTTAGTGTCCGGAAATTATAGTCTGGTGAAAAGCTAAAACCAATGGAAATATTATCATGGACTTTATTCTTTGTATTTTGCTGGGCATTGGTAATAAAAGGAATTGCCAGGATAAGAATGAGGTACTTTTTCAAAACCATAAAAGGTCGAGTCTTATTAGGTAAATAAATTTATGGGACTTTTATTCCATTCTAACTAAGATTGCTTCGGCCGACACAATATATTAAAAATTAAATAGTCCTCTGTCAGCCTCGCAATGACGAACACTCAGCAAAAATGTAAACTTTCCCAACAGGAAAAGTCATCAATACAACACTTGACCTCACCACGTCATTGCGAGGCCTGCCATAAGTATATAGAAAAAATGAAAATAACCGGCAGGCCGAAGCAAACTAAATAAACAACAATCAGAAATGTAACAGCAAATCTCACGAATGCTGAAAAGACTTGATGCAGTTCAAGTGTGCCCTTCGACAAGCTCAGGGTAAACTTGCAACGAAAGCTAAATAGTAGCGTTTTAGCCGGGCCCATAAAAAAATTTCCTATTTAGCAAATCTTCGCGGCAAAAACAACATCTGATATACATAAACCCTTTAACGGCATAGGGATTGTATCCACATTTGTTAGTAATTGGAAATCAGCCGGCAGATGTCAATATTATAAATTTATTATGTTTGTGACCATGGTTAATGACCCGAAGAAGATAAAAGTAGCGATCCTCGACCTTTATGAAGGCAAA
>CBFGXP010000132.1:0-11013 GCA_965652775.1 uncultured bacterium | reverse complement strand
GACCTTCTTCATTGGCAAAGTATCGGCGAAGACTTTCAATATACTCCTGTAATTTTTCGTAAGCAGAATCTTCTATCGGTACTACTCTGCCGCTCAGGTTTATGTTAATAATCTTTTTCATTGCAAAAAAATTTGTGGTTGAAGTTATAAGTTGGTAGGTTGGTGATTTGATGTTAATGCATTTACGCCATTGGCAAGTTCCTGCCAGGTTTGCTGCAGCTCTTTGTAAAATGCTTCTCCTTTTTCAGTAAGAGAAAAATATTTACGTGGAGGACCTGAATTACTTTCCACCCAACGATAGGTTAGCATTTCAGCATTTTTTAAACGGGTAAGCAGGGGATATAAAGTTCCTTCTAAAATATGAAGGTTTGCGGCTCTCATCTCTTCCACAATATCACTTGGATAAGCCTCACCCCGGCGAATGATGGAAAGAATACAGAATTCCAGGATCCCCTTCCTCATCTGGCTTTGTGTGTTTTCAATATTCATAAACCTGTTTTAAATTGGCGAAAATGAAAGCGGAAGGATAAGGGTTCAAGTTTTTCTGGTTCGGTTTCCGCACTCACTTTCAGTTTATGGCCCAAAGATAGGGTGATGTTTGGTACTATACAAAACCTAGTACCAGTTTTTTAAAGGTTGCGATCGGTATAAATGACCTAAGTTTTCATTTAATCAACTTGTTTTCATAGTTTTAGGCTTCGCCGAGTTCCAGGAAAAAATTTTGTCTGGATTTGATAGTCGGAAGTTTATAATGATGAATGAATATAAAACAGGGTTTTTTTCCCACTTTGGACGACCAAAATATCTCCTTGTCGTGCCGATTCTCATCGTTTTCTTCGTGTCATGTTCTGATAAATATCTTTTATATAAGAATTTTTACCAGTTTAAGAGCAAGGATCGAAAGCCTGATTATTCAAGCTTAGATTACTGGGCAGCGCATCCATTGAAATGGGATCCATCTGACAGCATCCCAAAACCTTTAAGAAAACAGAAAAAAGATTCTCTTGTCGATGTTTTCTTTTTGCATCCCACTGTTTATACTATGCAATTAAAAGACAGCAACCTGAATGCTGAAATTGATGATGCATACCTGAATGCCAAAACAGATTACTCAACTATTTTATACCAGGCAAGCGTTTTTAATCAACATGCAAGAATTTATGCGCCGCGTTTTCGTGAAGCACATATCAGCGCCTATTTTTCAAAAGATACTTTAGCTGCTTTAAGAGCTTTTGACCTGGCTTATGAAGACGTGAAGGCAGCATTCGAATACTATTTAAATTATTATAATAAGGACAGGCCGATCATCATTGCTTCACACAGCCAGGGGACTACTCATGCATTACGATTATTAAAAGATTATTTTGAAAATAAACCATTGCAAAAGCAATTGGTAGCAGCTTATCTTGTAGGAATGGCAATCCCGCCAAATATTTTTACATCATTGCAAATGTGTGAAGACCCTTCGCAAACAGGATGTGTTTGCGGATGGAGAACTTTCAGGAAAGGGTTCAAACCGCCTTATGTAATTGCTGAAAAGGATTTTTCCCGTGTCACGAATCCCATAACATGGAAAACAGATAACGAATATGCTTCAAGAAAAATGAATTCCGGGAGCGTGTTATTTAAATTTAATAAGGTTTATAAAAAAACTACCGATGCACAAATTCATGAAGGTGTGATATGGGTAAGACGTCCTAAATTCCCCTGGAGCTTTCTATATTCTACCCAAAATTATCATGCAGGCGATATAAATTTGTATTATATGGATATAAAAAAGAATATAGACCAGCGAATAAAAAATTATTTTTCCAATCAATCGTTGAAATGACACGATTGATACAAATATTTCAATCCAAATATGTAAGCGCTTTTTGTATAATTTTTGCAATTGCAAACAGGATCATTTTCACAACACTATACTCGCAGATCGGTTCAGATACAAAAATACAGTTAACGTTTGCGCAAAACCTTTTGGCGGGAAAGGGGATGGGAGTAACAAAATATTTTACCAATGATCTGAATACATCCATTTTTGATACCCATCAGTGGTTTCCTCCGGGCTTTTCAATTGCCATTTTACCTTTTTTGAAATTATCAGGTGGTGATGAGTTTAAAGCTGTATTGATATTCGATATTATAACTGCAGTACTTTTTATCATCGCGGTTAGATGCCTGGGTAAAAAAGCGGGATTACCTCCTTACTTAAACAATATTGTTACTCTTATAACAGGATGTTCACAGTATGTTTTTTTCATGGACTGGGCGTCAACTGATGCCATTAGCCTATGTTTTCTATTATTTGCGTTGGCGAAAACAATTGACATCATTGATCGAAAGCAGAGTTTAACCTTATTACAATCTTTTAGCTACGGTATTTTATTTTGCCTTCCATTTTTTTTCCGCTACATGTACTTACCTGCGGCGCTATTGTTGCCTTCCTTTGTACTTCTTTTTGGAATTGTTTCAAAAAATAGGGAGTTAAAAAAGGGAGGGATTAAGCTGCTGATTTCATGTTGTTCTTTGTTGGCCTTTTTGTTAGTTTATAATTTGTTTGCGGCCGGCAATGCCTTATATGTTCATAATGTCGGCCGGGGATTTTATTTTAATCAACTTGTTGGTTGGTATCCTTTTTTCCCCGCGTCATTTATCAATCTCGATTTTGCAGCACAATCGATTGAAAGGATTTCTGGTATAGGGTATAGTCGTGTTATGGTTTATTTTCGAATTATTAATGTCATTCTTTTTGTCCTCTCTCTCATTATGTTAATGCGATATATTCATACCGGGATAAGAAATTTGCTGTTCTCCCGGCACTACATTTTCATTACGATTGGTTCCGCAATTACATTTACTATCATTCTATTGCTTGCTTACTTTTCACTTACTTATAAAGAACTAACATGGGGGTTAACCACCTGGACACATGTTCAGGATGCCCGATATTTCTCTTATATATACATTTTTATTCCCTTGTTATTTTTTACCGGGTTTCATTTCTATCTTTCTTTTTTCATGAGGTCGTATATACTACCTTTTGTTTTTATTGCTTTATGTTTATTTGGTATTGAGGTTTTGCATGGCGTTTATTATAATATTAAAATAACTCGTTCACACAGTGACCTGGTAGTTATAAGAGAGGCTGACAAAGGCTATAGAAATTTTTCAGCGATCATAGCAGAAATAGGAAAGCAACACCCGGACCGGCAAGTATTTGTTTCTTCGCCGGATCAATATTACCTGCATGCTGCTTCGCAAATTGGCTATAAAGCGATCTTTGACTATGAGAATTTGGGCCGCACCGATTTAAAGGTGTCCACCAGCAGTATTTTAATTATGCCTGTACACCAGCAAGAACTGATTATTATGAAAGACTATATTGAAAAGAAAAAGCCACAATTGTTCTCGACTGTTTCAGGCACCTACTTTTATGCAGAACAAATAAACCCTTAATGAATTGGCTAAGGAAAATATCAGGTAGCCGTTTTGCCGGGATCTTTTGCCTTCTGTTTGCTATTACCAACCGAATAATTTTTACAAGTCTTTATTCGATTATCGGGGTTGATACGAAATTACAGTTGGCTTATGCAAAGAATCTGATGGCCGGTAAGGGCATGGGAATAACAAAATACTTTACCAACGATTTGAATACTCCTGTTTTTGACACTTACCAGGTTTGCCCACCAGGGTTTTCTTTTGCAATTATTCCCTTTCTAAAGTTTTTTGGAGATGATGAAAATAAAGCTGTACTGGCATATGATATAGTTGTAGCAATTCTTTTTGTATTTGCTGTGAGATTGTTGGGAAAAAAGGCCGGCTTGTCGCCAACCTTTACTAATATCATTACACTGATAGCCGGATGTTTTCAATACATTTTTTTTATGGCCTGGTCAACAACCGATGCAATCTGCGTGTGTCTTACGCTATTTGCATTGGCCGAAACCGTCAGCATCATTAATAAGAATCAAAACATTGGTTTGTTAAGAGTTCTCGGCGCCGGACTGTTATTTAGTTCACCATTTTTTTTCCGCTATATGTATTTGCCGATCGCACTGTTACTTCCGCTTCTTATTCTGCTATCTGGGTTTCTTTTAAAAAACAATAATCTGAAAATTTCAGGAGCAAAAGTATTAGCAGCTTCTGCTTCTTTTTTAACGCTTTTATTTATTTTCAGCTTATCTGTGTCAGGTAATGCGTTGCATGTAACAGGTTTGGAAAGAGGCATTTTTGCAGAACAGCTTGCAGATTGCTATCCATTTCTACCTGCTTCATTTATCAATATTGATTTTGGAGCACAGTTGATACAAAGAGTGCTGGGCGTGGATTACAGCCGGGTTATTTTTTATCTTCGAATTATAAACCCGGGAATCCTTGTATTTTTTATTTTTTCGCTTTGGCGATATATTAATCGGCGAAAAAAAGATTTACAATTCTCAAATCATTCTCTTTTTATCATTATTGGCTCAATCGTCTCCCTTACTATTATTTTATTGCTTGCTTACCTTACACTCACCTACAAAGAACTTTCATGGGGTTATCACCGGTGGACATTTGTCGGAGAAAACAGGTATTTTGCTTTTATTTATGTCTATATACCAATATTGTTATTCATTGCACTCCATCACTATCGTTCTTTGTTCAAGAAACCGATCATGTGGTTTTTTGCTTTTATTGCCTTATGCCTACTCAGTGTAGAAGTAATGCATGGCATTTATTATAATGCCAAGATACTTGCTTTTCACAAAGACCTGGCCTATATACGTGATTCGGATAAGGGTATTAAGAGATTTCCGGCGATTATGAGAGAAATAAAAAAACAATATCCGGACAGGGATGTACTCGTTTGTTCTAAGGATCAGCTTTATCTTCACACCGCTACGGAAATAGGATGTAAGGCGATCTTTGATT
Organism: uncultured bacterium; assembly: GCA_965652775.1. Classification (GTDB taxonomy): domain Bacteria; phylum Bacteroidota; class Bacteroidia; order Chitinophagales; family Chitinophagaceae; genus VBAS01. Next base: position 6,105 of record CBFGXP010000132.1, on the reverse strand, counting down.
ATAATAATTTTTTGCAAAGCGATCTGAAAGTATCATCAAAAAGCATTTTAGTAATGCCCATCAACACAACTGACGTCCCGATAGTAAATGAATTTATTGAGAAGAAAAAGTTTCGTTTGCAGGTTACCATTGCTGGTACTTCGTTTTACATACAGGAAATAGATCCTTAATTAAGAATGTAGTTTATTTTTGTTTTGAATGAAAAGTATTTACGATTTCCTCTCATCAAAAAAAGCAACCTGGATTTTTACAATAATTGCTATTGCCTGCAGAATAGTGAATATTCTTTATGTTTCATTTATCAACAGGGATAAAATTTTTCTTGCCCTGCAAAGCAAAAATTTTCTTAGTGGAAAAGGTTTTAGCATCCCGCAATATTTTACCGCGGATATTAATAACCCTGTATACAATTTTACCCCAAATTGGCCACCCGGATATCCTATTCTATTGGCTCCATTCCTGAAGATTTTTAACTATGATGTATATTGGGCGACTACTTCATTAGACCTGGTTGCAGCTATTGCTTTTATTTTCCTTGTAAGGAAAATTGCTTTTCAACTCAAATTTCCTACAGTAGCTGTTAATATTCTTACACTTGTGGCAGGCTGTTTTAATTATGCATTTATTATTCAGTCCTTGCCAACCGATTTGCCTGCTTTTGTCATTTTTATCTTTGGATTATATCTTTTATTACGTTCAGTTCAAAATGAAAAGTTTGGGATAGCAAAGTTTCTCCTTATTGCGTTGCTTTTGTTTCTGCCATGCACCTTTCGTTATGCTTATCCTCCTTTAAGCATAGCAGCATTTGCTGCTGTTATTTTTGCAGGATGGTATTTTAAAAAAGATATGCTAATAAAAAGAGGATTGATCGGCCTGGGATTTCTTTCGATCTTGTTGATTTGCTTTTTTATTTTATTGAAGACAACAACTGGAACTGCCGGACATATTGTGGAAACGGGCAGAGGGTTCTTCCCTGAACAATTATTAAAGTGGGCACCAATTGTAACTGGAGCTTTTCTTGACCCAGTTTTCACAACCAGCCAGTTGATTCGTTTAACAGGAATATCTGTTGAGGGGGCATTGTTGCTGCTGGAGGTCATCAATGCCATAATGATCGTAGGATTTTTGATTTTTTTGATCTACTTTTTTTTCAGAAAAAATTTCTTCAAATCCCTTGACCCTTTCAGGTGGTTTATAGTGATAGGTTTTTTTATATCGGTAGCTACTTGCGTATCCCTTGGTTACCTTTCAATTACTTATCGGCCACAGCCAGGATGGGGAAATTATCTTGGTGAGCCAAGATATTTCATGTTTGTCACTCTCTATTTTCAATTAGTTTTCATCGGCTGGATTTTTCTTTTTCCATCATGGAAAAAAAGCATTCTTCAAAGAATTATTGTTTTTGTTTTCTCGTTGATGCTCGTCACAGAGATAATGCACAATCTATATTTCAATACGAAGCTTGTTTTCAACTTTGATAAATACAAAACAGCCAGTTTTGAAGATCCTGATTATGTTTACTTCGGAGAGATGTGTAATCAGGTTATTCAGCAAAATCCCGATGCAGAAATTCTTGTCATTTCGGATGGAGATGAATTTTTCAAATTGATGACTGCTTATCTTGGGCAAAAGGGAATTTATGACGGGTTTAATTTTATCAAATCAATGCCGCCAATTAAAAAGAAAACAATATTACTGATCGCATTGTATGATCAGGAAATAGAAGGCTACCATGCATTTCTTTCAGTACAAAGAGCAAAGCTTGTTAGTAAAGTAAATGGGGTAAACTTTTACCGCATCGATATTTTGCCTGACTGACCCGATCGATTTCACATACTTAACGTCTATTTTTGAGGGTCAATGAATAATATCAAAATATTTCTCTCTTCACAGTTTGGATCTATAGCATGCCTGGTCATTGCAATTCTTTCAAGAATTGTAAATGTGTGCTTTCTTTCTTACGCAGGAAGAGATAAAATGTTTTTGGTGATGCAAAGCAAAAGCTTGCTTGAAGGGCATGGATTAGGTGTTCCGGAATATTTTATAGCTAATCCGGAAGTTCCTGTCTATGATTATACGCCGATGTGGCCACCAGGATATCCTGTTTTGCTGGCCCCATTTTTAAAATTTTTTAAATATGATATTTATTGGGCAACGACGATGCTTGACATTGTTGCGTGTATTGCATTAATTTTTATCATTAGAAAAATTTGCAGGCAAATTGGATTTCCCACCCTGGCAGTTAACCTGATGACCCTTGTTGCCGGGTGTTTTGAATACTCTTTTATCAATGATTCAAAGCCCACTGATAATGTACCCATTGTAATTTTTCTTTTGGGCATAAGTCTTATTATCAAATTAGTTTCGTCTGATCGGTTTTCACTCACGGCGATTTTTATTGCTGCCTTTGTTTTTTTCCTTCCAAACGTATTTCGTTATAGCTACCCCCCGCTTTCAATAGCGGTTATAGTTTCAGTTTTGCTAACCGGCTTTCTGAAAGGGGAGAAATTACTTAAGAAAAAAGGAATATGGTTATTTGCTTTTAACATTTTTCTGACTGCAGTTTTCTATTTGTCATTGAAATCAATCACTGGTTATGCGGGTTATGCGGTGCCCACTCCAAGAGGTTATTTCCCGGAAAATCTGGTCCATTGGTATCCTGTACTACCCACCTCTTTCATTAATTTAATTTTCTTAACCAGCCAGTCGTTCCGAATTGCCGGCCTGCAAGTTGAACCAGTATTGAAATTGCTCGAAGTGATAAATGTCATCGCTGTTTTGTCGTTGACAATTGTTTTTTTCTTTTCCTTTTTCAATAAAAAATTTTTAGCGGTACTTTCACCTTTCAACTGGTTTGTTATAACCGGCTTTTTTGCATCTGCGGCAACATTTGTTTCGCTGGGATATCTTTCATTTACGTACGAGGCTCAAAAATGGTCGACCGGACCGTGGAGTTATGTTTATGATCATCGATACTATGCATTTACTGTTGTATTTATTCAAATTGTTTTTATCGGTTGGATATTTCTTTATAAGAACTCATTAAGAAATATTTTCTTGAAAGCAATCGCAATTTTTTGCGGATTCGTTCTTTTTATTGAAGTGGCCCATAATATTTACTTTAATGTAAAAGTGGCCCTCAATTTTAAGGAGTTTAAATCGGAGGTTCACCGTGAGCAGGACTATGTTTATTTTTCAAAATTGATTGACGAGTTGGAAAAAAAATATCCTGATCATAATATTTGGACGGCAGCCCCCGGCGACAGTTTTTATCCTTACACAGCCACTTATCATGGACACACTGGTATAGCAGACGCGGAGCGCTTTAAAAACAATGGTATCCGGGTGAAAGGAAAAACTATTCTTGCATTTATGTTGTATGACCATGAAGTACCAACGTACAATGACTTCTTGTCCCGCTCAAAAGTTTTGTTTACAAATAAAATAGACTATTCTAATTATTATATCATTGAACTATTGCCCTGATCTGGTGTTTAGAAAAATCAATTCGTCAGCAGTTGGTTCTAAAACTGCATATTTCTTTACATCATTGATCACAGCTTCGTCCAGGGCATCTACTACATTTTTGTAGCTGGATTTGGAGGTTGGTTTTATCAGGAGAATCAAGCCCTTCCTACCATCTGGAAATTTTCCGCTGGCGTCAATTTGCTTTTGCTTTTGCCGTATTATTTTTCCGGCACCCAACGTTGTCGAATACCCAGTCTCAAAAATCTTATTTGTTTTGATTGCGTTAGCGAAATCACCGTGATAATAAAGGATTTTATTGTTATCATCCAGTAGGAACGTTAAAGCGAGACTTTCAGGCAGCGGCGTGGGATTCGTTATTGAATCGTCTTTCGGCATGTATAGATCTGTAACCATAGGGGTGGAGATCGTGGTCGTAAAAACAAAAAATGTGATAAGCAAAAAGCCAAGATCCACCATTGGCGTCATGTCTATTCTTAGGAGTTGTTTTTTAGTATGGGAAAAAGATTTTCCCTTCCGTAAAACTCCGGTATTTTCTATCAGTTCCATAAACCTTATTTGCTTTTAGATGCTGTGAATCAATGTTTCCATAATATCGATCACAGTGGTTACTGATTTAAGTCATTGCCATGGCGTGGTTATTGTTCTAAATTTATTTCACTAATTATTATTATCATGAAAACCCTAATTGTTCCAACCGACTTTTCGCCAGCGGCTGCAAATGCAATGAAATTTGCGGTTGATATGGCGACTAATATTAACGCCAGTGTGATGCTGTTTCATGTATACCAGGTGCCGGTTTCCATGAGTGATGTACCCATTGTGATGGTGTCGGCAGAAGAATTAAGAAGGAGCAGTGAAACAAAACTGCAGGAACTAAAGTACGATTTAAAGCATACTAATGGAGGGAAAATTAAAATTTATACCGAAGCCAGAATGGGTGATGTATCGGATGAGCTCGAAGATGTTTGCAAACACATTCAACCCTTTGCAGTGATCATGGGAACAAATGGTGCAAGCAGTGTTGAAAGAATTTTATTTGGCAGCACTACGTTGACAGCAATTCGTCATCTTACATGTCCTGTTATAGTTGTTCCGCCAGGAAAAGAATATGGCAACGGAATTAGAAAGATCGGCTTTGCATGCGACTTTGAAAAAGTTATTGAAAGCACTCCTGTAAAATTTCTCAAAACCATCGTTAAGGAATTTGGCGCGGAACTACATGTGCTAAATGTGGATCATGAGAACAAACACTTTAAACCTGAAACACCCGAAGAATCAATATTACTCCACACACTTCTGGAGGATTTAAATCCGCGTTATCATTTTATTGATAACGCTGACATCGAAGATGGAATTAATGATTTCGTTGACAATAATAACATCGACCTGCTGATCACGATACCAAAGAAACATAGGCTGCTCGATAGTTTATTTAAGAATAGCAGCACGAAGCAGCTTGTCGCGCAATCTCATGTTCCCGTTATGTGTGTACATGAATGATTTGTGACAGGGTGATAAATGCAAAAGCCATCAGCCTAAGGCCGATGGCTTTTGTGTAAAATTATTATCAGCGAATGGTATACTTTAGAAGGCGTGTAGTATCAGTAGAGGATACCCCAAAAAAGCTAAAGCCAAAATAGGCCTCAATAAGACCTACGCCTTTTGCATAATAATATTTTCCACCGCCAACACTTACTACCGGTCCACCCAGAGGATCATCCACTGAAAAATCATAATTAAGTTCTATCACAGTATTATATGTTTTTCCAACCACTGTATGCTGAATATCCCTTTTTGAAACCGTGTATTTATGATAATTACTAAAACCAGCAACAGAAATTGTATTGGTCCAGGTGGTACCAATGGCAGCATCTTTCAGGTAGGTAAGTTCTACTACCTGGCCGACGGGATCAAAGTTTCCATACGTGCGATAAGTTCCGTTCTCTTTGCTGATATATCCTCTTTGAGTGCCCGCATTTGTAGTAGTATTAAATTCATAATAACGCAGGCTGTTAATTGTTGTATCGGTACCAAGGGCAACCGTATGTGACGGGCCGTTGTTGGTTGATAAATAATCCCATTCTGAATTTGCGGATACCGGTTGATAGTCTGTTGGAGTATTATTACCACCACCTCCACTTCCGCCACCACTGCCAAGAAGGTCGTCAACCTCTTTTTGACAAGAAGCCAACAAAATTGCTGCAAAAACAAAAAATAGAATTCGATTCATAAAGTATTTGTGTGAGCAATTTAATTAAAACTCGGCATTACCAGGTGTTCTTGGAAACGCAATGACATCACGAATATTGCTCATTCCTGTTACAAATTGAACCATTCGTTCGAAACCTAAACCAAAGCCCGCATGAGGTACCGTACCGTATCTTCTTGTGTCGAGGTACCACCACATTTCCTCTATAGGAATATGCATTTCTTTCATTCGTTGTTCCAACTTTTCCTGTCTTTCTTCCCGTTGCGAACCCCCAACAATTTCACCAATACCCGGTGCCAGAATATCCATTGCCGCCACTGTCTTTCCATCATCATTCTGCCGCATGTAAAATCCCTTGATCTCTTTTGGATAGTTAGAAAGTATGACGGGTTTTTTAAAATGTTTTT
>CBFGXP010000131.1:0-11087 GCA_965652775.1 uncultured bacterium | reverse complement strand
CCTGAAACAACTTTTATCTTTTATCTTTTAACTTTTATCTTCCTTGTATCCTACCTTTCATGCATAAAACGATCTAATCATGGATGCAACAGAGTTAAAAAAATTGCAGGCTCCCTTAAAGGATAAATACCGGGATGATCCAGGGTCGGCTTTGTTAACATTAAGCGCTTCGGGTAAAACAGGTGAGCAGGTTTCCTGCAAAGTTGATACGGGCCGGTCATTGGTGGAAGCGGGTCTTCACCCATATACTGGAGGCACGGGTGCGCTAGCCTGTTCTGGTGATCTATTGCTCGAGGCACTGGTAGCCTGTGCGGGCGTAACATTATCTGCAGTTGCTACTTCACTAGGTATTACAACAACAAGTTGCGATATAAGAGCAGAGGGTGATCTCGATTTCAGGGGAACTTTGGGTGTATCAAAGGAGGTGCCTGTAGGGTTTACCTCCATACGATTGTATTTTGATGTAAAGAGTGATGCGACGCCGGATCACTTGGCTAAATTAATAAGTCTTACGGAGCGATACTGCGTGGTGTATCAAACAATCCGGAAAGGAGTGGAAATTGAAGTGGTGAAAATATCCAACTAAATACTTAGCTAACAGATAATAGATAAAAGATAAAAGTGGTATTCTGGCGGTGATTGGACTCAAGTATCGATAAGACAAATAGAATGGAAAAATGATATTAATTATTTTATTCCAATTTTTTCAACCGCATTTTGTAAAGACTTATCTGAATTTAAATAGTTGGCTTTAATACGCTCCAGGAGATTTTTATCCTGTAGCGACGACTCCAAAGTCTTTTCCAAAAAAGCATAGTTTGTGAAATCTGTTTTAGTGAGTAATACGGTTCTCATCCATTTCCACATTTGTTTTTCACCAATCTCACTTTCAATAGCCGTCAGGATGATCGGAACATAATAGTATACATAAAACTCACGATTTTGGAAGTCCTTTCTTGAATTGACCCTGGCCAATGGCGTTGCTTCAAACGAGCTTAATGCTTTTATCTTGTTGCCAATGGTTTTTTTGTAAAGACTGTCGGATATAAGTTGCCGGACTGCTTTAAAACTCAGGTATTCGGTAAACCCCTCAGTGAAAACAGGCCCAAATTCGGAATTCGGTTGCATGAATGTTCCGAAATAATAGTGTCCGAGTTCATGCGCTATATACGGTTTGAAAAAACCGCCTCGTTTCTTATCAAAAAATGCCTTCAGGCTAATATCGCCTGCTCCAACATTGATAATGGTTGGATATGCGACAAAGAGGAATCCATAATCTGTGGCTGTGGGTGTGGTCTGGATAAATGTGATATCTCCTTTGTAGGGAATAGCCAGGCTGGTTTCATAATATTTTTTAAACTCATTCACGGCTTTACCAAATTCCTGTTGCTGTGTTTTATCAAAATCGGGGTTTAGGATATAAGTCCCATTGATAAAGGAAGTTTCATAATTACCACAATAGATCATTAATTCCTGGGGGATACTGCTTTTGAAGTTTGCACTTTTCGCGCTCACGGGTTTGCTACCATTTACATAAAGTGTATTACAATCTTCGCAAGTGATCGTCACATCATATTTCACAGCTTCGTATCTACGCTGCGCCTTCATATCATATAGTACGGGATACCAGGCACTTTGTAGTCCATCAGCCCGGAGAGCATAACCATTGAAGGCCAGGTTGCCCCGCCAATCCGCTACAGATCTTTCTTTGGCGGTATCATGTATTACGGGATACATGCCGCGATAGCGAAAGTGAATTTCAAGCGGTAGGAATTTGCCGACATTTTGTGGCCCTGGAAAATAATATGCCAATGTTTCGCCCGACGACATTGTATCCTTTCTATCAAATTCGTAATAGAGCAAATTTCCTTTCTGCGGATTTTTAATGTTGAGAATGTTCATGCCAGAGTTTATACGGATCACATAATCTTCAACGCGCGGGATATTGCTGAGGTTGAAATCGCAATCGATAGTTCCTTTGAGGACCGATATTTTGACATTCCCCTTCAACATTGGGATAGTGTCCTGGGCAGTTGACACATTGAAAATAGAAATAGTTATAAGGGATAAGGTTATGATTGTTTTCATCATGTGATAAAGCGGATTTAGCGGTTTCTAATCCAGGTATTAGCAGCTAATTTAAAGTTCTTTCTTTATAAATTTTTCGATAATACCTATATAAATAAAATGGGATTTAAGAAAGGATCTATTTTAGTACTGCCTTTTTTTCCGTTAAATTTTGTTGTTTTTCCCATGGTTTTAATTAGTTGTCAGGTGATATTTGTGGCTGTTGTATACACGATAACCGTACGATATAGGTGAAGACTGTTTTGAGGTTGAATAGCCAGAAGCCTGGTTTTTTCTGTAATGATGGCGATAGAGTCCTGGATGCAGGATTAATAGCTTATTGCAGTACATGAAGCGATTTGCAACATGGTAGGTGGCGGCGGGGGTGGGCCCACGGGGTGGGGCGGGATGATGATGAGACGGGGGAAGGGATGGGTGGGAAAGACGGATGGGGAATTTGGATGCTAGAAGGTATGAGAAGGTATGAATTAAAAGAAATGGCATTAAAATGAACGCACGAATAGCATACGGTAAAAAGGAAGGTCATGAGGAGAGATAAATTAATAGAAATAGCATTAAATTGAAGCACGAATAGCATACCATTAGAGGGTATAGCTTTAAAAGGATTGAATTAAAAGAGATAACATTAGAGTGAAAGCACGAGTAGTATAGGAAATAAAGATATTGCGTGAGACAGGTTAGAGGGAAATTTACCCTTTATATACACCTCAACCACCTTCAACATTTTTTACACCTTTAACCTGCACATGTACGGCAATGTGATCCACCTAATACCTCCTATACCGAAATTTGCCAAAAAAACTAATGACATCATTCAAAAAAGCAACGGCAGAAGACATCCCCTTTATCGAGCAACATGCTTATCGATTATTAGACTTCAATCTTCCAGACTGGCGTAAGCCCGACGCAGATATCATGACAAAAGCCGATATTAATCATAACACCGCAGCCATACTCGGTAACAAACCCGACACCGAAGTGTTTATTGCCTTCGATGACACGGGTGAACGCCTGGGGTTCTTGCACATGACCATGCAAACAGATTACTATACCAATGAAAAGCATGCTCACATTACCGATATCGTTGTCATAAAATCTGCAGAAGGTAAAGGTGTTGGCAAATTGCTGATGGAACAGGCTGATGCCTGGGCGCTGCAAAAGGGAGCGCGCTGGATAACATTGAATGTTTTTGATAATAACAAACATGCCCAATCGCATTACGAAAAAGCGGGGTACAAAAAAGAATGGATCAAATACCTGAAAGAATTAAAATCGTAGCATTTAAGCAGAACTGATATCAATACTTAACTGAGATGATACGCATTCATCAACCCATCGATAAGTGTTTTCCCCTATCAACAAAATCCAGACCGCAAGAAATTTATCCATAAAAACGAATATATTGTCAACCAATAATTTGAGCCGATTGCGTGTGAGTGAAGTGGCGAAGCTATCTTTAAACAGCAGGGAATTAAACACCCTGTATTATGTGGCTAAATTTATAACAGCACCTTTGTTACAAACTCAAAACGATCTGTCCTATTAAAAAACGGAATTTAGTCGATGGCCCTTAGAAAACCCCAGCTACAATTCACATTTTGTCACAGAAAACCTGAGCGATCTTTCTTTTGGAAAGGCAAACAATTCCCGGTCTGTGCCCGTTGTACAGGTATCCATATCGGATACATTTCATTCCCCATCTTTCTATTTCATTTATTCACCTTAAATATTTGGTTTACACTCGCTTTATTACTTCCGACCGTCATAGACGGTTGGACCCAGGCATTTTTTAACAGGGAAAGCAATAATATAACGCGGCTGCTAACCGGAATTATGGCAGGTATTGGTTCAATGTCTATAGTCGCTATCATCGGACAGTTTATAGGAAATAGACTACTGATACTTATTAACTAAAAAAACAAAAATGACTGAACAGGAACAGGGACCAGATCTATTTACAGCCGAAGACGTTAGGGAAGACAAATTAAGCACCGGACTTCAAATAGTTTCTTTCTGCTTTCCCCTTATAGGAGGCATAATTTACCTTTGGCACAAGGACAAATCACCGATCAAAGCAAAAGCCGCATGCACCGCCGCTTTATGGGGTTTTGGGCTTGGTATATTATTGAATATTATTGCGACGATGATGCGTGGAGGTGTGTAGCAAAAAAGGTTTCAAACAGGGATTTGCGATTGCGTCGTTTTCAACTGAAGTAAACTTTAAAATAAAAACCACCCCTACAAAAATAGTAACGACGTGTTTTTAGTAACCTTAAGCAAACACAATGAGTGTTGAATTAACTCCAGTAGTAGAAGTTGAATCATTATTCCAGGAAGTTTCCAGAATACAAAATAGAAGTTTATTAAAACTTGTACTAAATCACACCAAAGAGTTCCGAAATGCTAAATGGGACAGAAATAATATTTCACCTCTTATTGGCGGCTACATACTAAGAATTGAAAACCGAGATGTTTTTTACCCCAGAGTTGCGCGGGCTTGAGAGACATATTTTATTGGGAACAACTAGCAAAAGGAAATAAAAATGCAAACTGTGAAGGCCACCCGGCACCAATTGCCACAATAAAGTCAAATAAAATTATCCTGGATTTTTCTATTGGAAATAATGAATAACCTTTTCATCATCGTCCGAAATTCAAAATCCTAACTATAAACAAAGAATTGTTAGAAAAAGCAACTGCAAAAAATTAATAAAGACGAACAACTTAACATAAGCCATATCGACAAAATTCTAATTTGGGGCAACCATATTCCATAGTTCCTCCCAATAACCACTAACAGCTACAATTACTACTAATATGAGTTTTCTAAAAAAACTATTTGGAGTAAAAGACAGCCCCATTAATTCCTACGCCGATTTTTGGGCATGGTTTGAAAAGAATGAAAAAGACTTTTTCGCCGTAGTTAAAGCTCATAGAAGCGCCAGGGATATTGAAAAGCGATTCTTTGACAAGCTATCACTTAAGTTAATGGAACTTAAAGACGGCTTCTATTATGTAACAGGAATGTACGACGATAATACCGTTGAACTGATACTAACAGCGGACGGATTCGCCAAAAACATAGTATTTGTCGAGGAACTTGTATCATCGGCTCCAAAGATCGCTGGATGGAAATTTACCGCACTAAAACCAGCATTAAAAGTTGAAGATGTTCAAATTGAAATGCACGGATATAAATTTATCCGCGAAAACATTAGCTTTTACGCCAACGAATTGCCAGCATATCCCGATGAAATAGACATATCAATAATATATAATGGTTTAACGGAAGAAAATAAATCATTGATCATAAATGGAGTTTACATTTTCATCGACAACTTCCTGGGAGAGCTTGATACCCTGAACAACATAGATAAGATTACATTGGTTAACCAACATGAAGCGGAAAAGGAGCTCATTCCAATTGAGAAACTGAAAGATTACCTTGCATGGCGGCAAAAAGAATTTATAGAAAAGTATGAAGGAGTACGGTATAATACAGAAAACGACACCTATTCCCTACTCGATGCAAAGCTTGAAAACGGAAAACCATTAATAGCGCTCGTAAATGCTGACTTGCTGAATTGGGATAGCAAGGCTTCACATCCCTGGATTGCAGTTTTGACCATCAAATATGACGGAAGTAAAAACAATGGAATGCCAAATGAAAGAGACCAACAAATATTGCTGAAAATCGAAGAAGATATCATGCTTGAGCTTAAAGACCATGATGGCTATCTAAATATAGGCAGGCAAACTGTAGATGGTGAAAGAGAAATTTACTTCGCCTGCAAAGACTATCGTAAACCTTCCAAAGTATTTTTCGAAATTCAAAAGACTTATTCGGAAAGTCTTGAAATAGATTATGACATTTATAAAGACAAATATTGGCAATCATTTGAACGCTTTAATAATAGTTAACAAAATAATTGCTCAACAATAGAAACTTTCAGATCGCTATATTAATAATTAAAATAAATTAGTGTAGTCCACAAACACCTATACTACTAATTTTGAAACCGCGTTTCCTAAATAAAATCGCAAAAGTTATCCTCATTCTTGCGGCGTTCTTTTTAATTATTGCCATTGGAGCGTTGTATTATTTTAATAAATTTCTTAAAGCACTTGCTCCTCCGGAAATAACGATAACGCAAGAATATATTTCCACTAATTACAGTTTTATCAATGGAGTGATCATTGAAAAATTAACTGTAGACTCGATGGGAAACGAGGATTATCCAGTCAAATACGTTGTGACCTATAGAACGCGTTGCTCCATCGTTCGACCGGTAGACAAATCGCCTAAAAAAATTAAATTCAAAGAAGAAGGACGATACACATGGAATGAAGAAAATGTTAACATCCCTTTTACTCATGAGGGGATGGAAAGAGAATCAACAGACTCTGCCAAACGAGTACCATTGATTTTTGGAGAGCAACAATTTGCTACCTGCCCTATTAAGTTTGAACGGGGTCAATGGTATTTTTTTATAATCGGCGACCCCCGTACAACGGGCATTTTCTTTAGGATCGACGAGAATGGTAAGGAACATCAATACTATATAGAAAGTGGTGTTTGTCCAATTTAATTATCCCGTAATAGATGTACCAGTTATCCGAAATAATAGATTTCATCAGCGAACAAACCTGCACAGATAAGATTAACCCAGATGCAGATATATCAAATGAAACTGGTTGCACCGGCGATGATTTTGAGGATTTGATATCCGCCTTTTCAAAAAAATATAATGTCGATATCGAATCTTATCGCTGGTATTTTCACTCCCAGGAGGAAGGTAACTGGAACAGTATAGGTGGCTCGCTATTCAAACCACCGAATGAACGAGTAACCCGTATTCCTGTTACACCGGTGATGTTATTGAACTTCGCAGAAAAAGGGAAATGGGATTTATCTTACCCACCGCATGTTTTACCCAAACGACGATATGATATACTTTTTAACCAGGTACTGGTTGTATTGATTATCGTTTTTGTTATTTATCGGTGTACCGCCGCAAAATGATCATGAAAATAACTCAAAGCTTGCTGTATTTTGTCTCCCTGCTTTCGCTGGCCACCGTTATATGTGGATGCCCACCCCTTGACTATAAAATATACATAAGAAACACCACCATGGACTCTGCCCATATATCCCTTCTTTATTCCAATCCTTTCGACACCATTTCCAGAAAGGAAATAATTTTCCGGGCCAAAAAAGAAATAGTGCCGATCAATAACAAAACGTTGTCTCATTTGAATGAAAACCTGGTGGCCCATGCCAACCGCGAGAAAATCCAGATAGTCGTTCCTCCAAAAACAACTTTTTTCCTCAGCGACATAGCTAATTCGTATTCTCTGGTTACACATATGCGATTAATTGTCAGACAGGCTAATAGGTCCGATACAATAATAGCTCACTCAACATCCAGTCGTAAACGCTTTAAAAACCTGGAAAAGAAACGGGATAAATCATACAACTATTTTTACAGAACAATAATATTCTATGACATCAAATAAATAAGCCTTCCTGGATTTTAAACCTCAAGGTAAAATGTTCGCTTGTCAACTTACGCACCCACCCCCCACTTATTCATAAATCAAAACAACCGCATGAAAAAAACTACAACCCTTACTATACTGTTGACGATAACCGCTATTTATTTATTTGGTCAGAATGCGCCAGACCTGCACCGAGTAGCATACAAGAACTCGATCTTGGTGGAAAAGAATTCGGTGTTTGAACAAAAAGTCCCTGCCAGTCCATACGTTTTTCCCAATAGATCGATTCAAATTTACCCAGGTGAAACTATTTACATCGAAATCTTACTCAACGATACCATTATCAATAGTTTTAAAGCAGTAAAAGAAATTAAGGATCCTGCTCACACCGTAACGATCAGTTTTAAACAAACATCGGAAAACGACGTCCATAAAAATATGATACTGACTATTCATAACCCCTTTTCAAAAAAGCTATATTATGAAGCATTGATGTCGACACTTGCCAATAGAAACTGGGTTAGGACCAAGGTTATACCTGTAGCACCAAAACTTTCAGGCATCGAGATATGGCCTGACTTGGTTCTTTCTCTCGGTCTTGGCAATTGGCATTTTAGAAATTAATAATTAAATCCGATATCACTCATCTTAGTAAATCTCTCTTCATGTTTAAATACTATATGTTCGTCCTGGCATTTTTCTTAATTGCATGCAATAACAACGATAAGCAGCAGCAGCCAGCCACTAATCCGGGTCTTCAAACTAAATCATATGCTTTTCCTGTTAAAGACTTGGTGATTGACAACGGCGCAGAAGAAGGATGGGGCGCTGATATTAAGCTTTCCATTGTTTCAGTTACAGAGGACGACACAACAAGAAATTTAACTGCTGTCTCTAATTATAACGGCAAAAACCTGGGGTTAATGGTCTCCGTTCCAAAAGCAAAGGAAGGCAACAATGGTTTCGCAAAAGGCCTGATATTAAAAAGCATTGGTCCAGAATCTGATTATTTAATTTCTACTCTTGCTAATCTTTATCACCAGGAAACGGACACTACATTACGTTTTAATGATAATATTTCCGTTCCATACGTCAACCTAAATGAATTTGCAAAACGTGTTGGGGGAAACATTGGAGCACAGGGCACTACAACAACGATGTATAAATTGTTTTTTGAGGATGAGAATGGAAATTATGCCGAACTCTACCTAAATATTAACGATAGTGAACACTGGATCGAAATCCGCGAAAAGGATGAAGAGTATAGACCGACAATTATAAAATTTCTAAAACAGTAAACTCGGTATGCCGCGGCATACCGAGTTTAAAGCTCTGTTTGACTACTACTATTGAAAGAAATTTCTTTTGCTAATCGAGGAAAATAAAGTTAAGTTTAAAGACTAATGAATAATTTGGCTCAGTCCATCCGATCTTTTTAACTTAATATAATTTTATATGGCAGAAGTTAAAACTAAACCAACCTCGGCTAGTGTTGAAGATTTTCTCAACAACGTAAAAGATGAACAAAAACGTAAAGACAGTTTTGCGATTCTTGAAATGATGAAAAAAGCCTCGGGCGAAGAGCCTGGCATGTGGGGCAGTTCCCTCATCGGTTTTGGAAATGTGCGGATAAAAAGCCCGGCCACGGGAAGGGAAGTAGACTGGTTCAGAATTGGTTTTGCCCCCCGTAAGGCAAATTTGTCGTTATACCTTGCCGGCAACATGAAGCTTCATGCTGCAGCGTTAAAAAAATTAGGAAAACATAAAACGGGAGTGGGTTGCCTGTATATTAATAAGCTTGATGATGTTGATGTAAAGGTTCTGAAAGAAATAATTAATACCACTTTAAAAAAGAAATAGGATCTGAACTTTCCAAATCACTTCTCCCCTATGGCGATGTCGAACAATTTCAGCGATCGGTACAAAACATACAGTAACATAGAGCTTATAAGCATACTTGACAACCAGGAAGATTATCAACCCCTTGCAATTGAGGCGGCAAAGGATGAACTTAATAAGAGACAACTTTCAGAAACTGAAATTCGCGAAGCTAGTCAACTTATTACTGCTAAAAAGCTACAGCAAGAAAAAGAAAGGGAAAAAATAAAAGCGGTAGAAACAAAAATAAAAGCGGCAGGAAATAGCGTTATTGATACACTTAATCCCGTTCAGTCAGGGATATCTTCAACAGAAAAAACGATTCGGTTTATAGTAATTGTTTACGGACTCATATTTTTATACCAGCTCATTTCAGATTTCCGGGCTCACCTCGCTATTGCAAATAATTTTTCACTATTACCTGTCGCAAGTATAGCGCACTTATTACCGTTAATACTTTTGCCCGTAGCGTTATTTACTTTTTGGAACAGAAAAACAATCGGATGGATACTCCTGACAATATTCGTCACCTACGCTACTGTCGGAGAAATTTGGTGGTTATTAGAAATCATTAATTGGGAATCGACTTACCTTGCTTATTTATCTCCCAGGCCTTCTCCTTTAACCTCCATTTTTCAACTTTTTTTCTTTTTGGGAACGCTATATGCGATGTGTAAGGCATCTACCCGGCAGGTTTTTGCTGTTGATAAATTGAAGGCGGTTGCAACTATAGCTATTACATTAATTGTTACAACCATTTTGATAATTTCTACCTCCTAATATTTTGTAATTTCAGTAATCACAGTTTATAGCAATCACAACCATGCCAGCACTTCGTTTTACCATTAAATTTATCTGTAACGGGCTATATTTATAAAAACGTGAAACCTGCATTATGAAATTTCTATTTATTTCCTTGTTATTTCTGGCAACTCATGCTTCTTCACAGGATTATATTAACCTGAATAAAACAAAGGCCAGGAAGACTTTTCAAAAATATGCAGACAATAAAAAGTATCAAACGGTTATCCAGGAAACAGATTCCACTTTAACATTGCTCCTTCGTGACCCAAAGGTGCAAAATCTCGACATTTATGTACATTTTGATCAACGTGGAAAATGTGACAGGGAGTTGCAAACATTTTCCTGTGATTCCTGCTACCGAAAACAACTGGATACGCTTCTTTCAAGTAAATATTACAAATGGATAAAGGTGAGTACCAATACATACTTCTCAAAATCCCGTAGCGGACTTATATTATCACCCATAGCTGATCGCCCATTTACTTTTCTCGTACAACGAAGCAGGTTGCCCGGTGGGGAGTACCGGGAGATGATAAAAAAAGCCAGCAATAACTAAATAGCTGGAGCTGTGTTGTTTTGCAATATTCTGAAGCATTTGAATTACAACCCACCTGTCGGTCAACGGCCCCAAACTTATATCAATTTCGAAGGCGATAAAACTGAATCATTCACTAGTTTGCTTGTCTCACTTTTCCAGACCGGCATTTTACTTTAATAAATCGATTTGAAAATCTAGTAACTCAAATTCAAAATGTTATTTTGTAAATTAAAGACTTGTCGATAATCAAATCGCAGCTTGCAAGCACACTACACGCACA
>CBFGXP010000130.1:0-11148 GCA_965652775.1 uncultured bacterium | reverse complement strand
AATGTAGAACCCCCGATGGAAATCGGGGGCCCCTAATCAAAAACCATTAACCATTAAACCTTATCCTATGAAAATTCGTGGCTAATCTCGGTAATAAAAAATTAATATTGCAAGTTTTAAAGGTGTATTTTGGACATTTTAGAGTTATAACGTGAGATATTGACCTTCGTCAATTTGAGGGAAAATTAATCCGGAGGCTCAAACGATTGCATTGAGTCAAACTAAAAATATATTTTAGGAGAATGAATAAAGTAGTTGTTGCTATTACCGGCGCAAGCGGATCTATATACGTAAGACTACTGCTTGAAAAACTATCGCTGATCAGCGATCAATGGAATGACCTGGCGATTGTGATGACTGAAAATGCACAACAAGTTTGGGAAACTGAGTTAGGAAACGATGATTATAGAAATTTAGATGTAAGAAAATATTCCACTACTGATTTTACTGCACCTTTTGCGTCTGGCTCCGGTAAGTTCAATACAATGATCATCATTCCTTGCTCTATGGGTACCTTGGGTCGCATTGCTGCTGGAGTTTCAAATGACCTGATCACCCGTGCGGCTGATGTGATTTTGAAAGAAAGAAGAAAATTGATCTGTGTTGTTCGTGATACTCCGTATAGCCTGATCCATATTCGTAATATGGAGACGGTAACTCTTGCTGGGGGAATTATTTGTCCTGCTACCCCTTCATTTTATAGCGTTCCAAAAACGATTGACGAAGTTGCTGCCACAGTTGTAGATCGGGTATTGGATTTAGCCGGGTTTGATATTAAAACATTTCGATGGGGAAAATGATCAACGTAGGTCGACTACCTCTACACCAGGATATTTTTTTGCATCAAAAACGAACTGTTTGTCGTCAATTGTTCCGTTAGGAGTTAATGTGTTCACTGTATAACTATAGCGATTACCCGATTTCTCCATCACCTTCGTACTGGAAAGCGTCTTACCAGTTTTATCAACATACACATACACTTTATGAAAAGGCTTCGATTTGTCCGTAGGCGTCATTTCAATTTCCTGTAAGGTTTTTGCGCCCTGTTTCTTTTCGCCGTTCAATTTGTATAAAAAATCCTTGTCGTAAAAATTAGTAAAAAGTTTTTGCGGCGTCAATGTATTACTACTATTATCAAGTTTTGTAATCGTCACTTCGTTAGCGGCTTTATCATAGGTCCACACATTTGCACCGTCACAAAATATTTCCTGCCCTACTATATTTACACGGTATTTCGTGCCTTTCATGAATACAGAACCTGCTTTTGAAGAAAGAGATTTCCCGGCAGCATTTTCGACTTTATAAGTAAAGGTCGCTTTTACAGTCTTAAATGTTTTGAACTTGGTACTGACACCATCAAGGATCTTTTTTGCATCGGGATCGTTAGTTGCCTGAGCCTGCCCTTTTATAGCTATAAGTCCTATTAATAGAATTAAAATTGCGTAAAATCTTTTCATGTTTACTGTTTTAACTAGTGATTATACCCACCCTAAAGCAGGCGGCAAATATAGCCAATTACAATTTAGAGGCCAGATGCCTCTACCGGGTTGCTTTGCCAATGACTTTTAACAGGTTAAATTAGATTTGAGAGATGTTGATTGAGATCCGACTCGGTCTTGATCATCACATCGCGGGCCTTGCTTCCCTGATTTGGTCCCACTACCCCGGCAGCTTCTAATTGATCCATTAAACGACCCGCACGATTATAACCAAGTTTCATCCTTCTTTGCAATAATGATGTCGAACCAACCTGGTTTTGAACAATCAGGCGGGCAGCATCTTCAAACAGCGGATCTTTATCATTTGCATCAAAGTCTCTTGATTCCAACTCTTTTTCGTCAACATACTCTGGCAAAAGAAAGGCCTGAGGATACCCTCTTTGTTTTTCAATGTGACTTACAATTTTATCCACCTCGGGTGTATCAACATAAGCGCATTGCAAGCGGGTGACTTCCCCGTGATGCGAAATAAGCATGTCTCCTTTTCCAATCAATTGCTCGGCACCACCGGTATCAAGAATGGTTCTTGAGTCAATTTTTGAAGAAACTTTGAAAGCAATTCGTGAAGGGAAGTTTGCTTTGATGGTACCAGTGATAATATTTACTGAAGGACGTTGTGTAGCAATAATTAAGTGAATACCTACAGCTCGTGCCAATTGAGCAAGTCTCGCAATCGGCATTTCAATTTCTTTACCGGCAGTCATTATCAGGTCGGCAAACTCATCGATTACCAGCACGATAAATGGTAGAAACTGGTGACCTTTTAAAGGATTAAGTCTTCTTTTTACAAATTTCTCATTGTATTCTTTAATGTTTCTCGCGCCAGCTTCTTTCAACAGGTCATACCGATTATCCATTTCAATACAAAGGGCATTTAATGTATGAACCACTTTTTTAGTGTCTGTGATAATAGCTTCTTCTTCGCCCGGAAGTTTAGCAAGAAAATGATTTTCGATAACCCGATAAAGACTAAGTTCAACTTTCTTTGGATCTATCAGTACAAACTTTAATTGTGAAGGATGTTTTTTATACAATAAAGAAACAAGAATAGCATTTACACCTACAGATTTACCCTGGCCCGTGGCCCCTGCCATCAACAAGTGCGGCATGCTTGTAAGATCGACTATGAAATTATCGTTGTCGATCTTTTTACCTAATGCTATCGGCAAACTATAATTATTATGTTGAAATTTATCCGAGCCCAGAAGTGTTTTCATACTCACAATACTCTTTCTCACATTTGGCACTTCTATACCAATAGTTCCCTTACCGGGAATTGGTGCAATGATACGGATACCCAATGCTGCCAGACTTAATGCAATATCATCCTCAAGATTCTTGATCCTTGAAATTCGAATGCCTGCAGCAGGCACGATCTCATATAAAGTAACTGTCGGCCCTACAGTTGCCATTATCTTCTGTATCTCGATATCATAATTACGCAAAGTAGCAATGATCTGGTTTTTGTTATTTTCCAGCTCGTTTGCGTCCTGCACAATTTTTTCGCTGCCATGAGTTTCCAAAAGATCCAAAACCGGGTAACGGTAATCTCTCAGATCAAGAGTCGGTTCATACGGAGGAAGATTTTCGTATCCCTTTTCTTTTTCTTCGTCTACAGGCTCTTTCGGAAATTCCTTTATTTCAAGCGCAATGTCAGCTTCAATTTCTTTTGCAGATCTTCTTGAAGGCCTTATATCTTCTTTGGGTAAAATAGATTGTACAGCCTCTTCAACGGGGGGTATGGGCAATGTTCTTTCCTTCACCATCTCGGCAACAGGCTCAACGATCTCTTCTTCCTTTTCTATCAATTTAAGTTCAGGTTGAG
This sequence comes from uncultured bacterium, assembly GCA_965652775.1. Classification (GTDB taxonomy): domain Bacteria; phylum Bacteroidota; class Bacteroidia; order Chitinophagales; family Chitinophagaceae; genus VBAS01. The sequence continues at coordinate 7,824 of CBFGXP010000130.1, read as the reverse complement.
GGTTATTGCTGATATTAGGTGACAGCACAATTGATTCTCCATTTTTCAGAACATTACCGTTCGACCCATTTTCGGCATACACTTCATTAATCGTTTTACCCGTTACAGGAGCAAGTGTTTCCTCTTTCGATGGCTCGTCATCTACTACTACTTGCCTGCGTTGTGGTATACTAAACGCCGGGTTAAACTGCCAGATGATATATGATATTGCTACAACAAGCAGCAAGGCAGCTGTTCCAACAGTACCAAGAACTTTCACCAACCAGTCAACGATCATTTTTCCAACTGATCCTCCAAAAGAAAACTGGCTGTTGCTGAATATAAAAGCCAGGCATACAGATAATACCAGCATTCCAATCGTTACATACCGAAGATTTTTCCATACTGACCACACTTTTTTCCCAAAAAGCAAATTAACACCAACAACAAAAAAGAATGTGCAGATCAGCAAGGAAGCGATACCAAATCCTTTATAAATAAAAAAGTGAGAAACAAATGCGCCTAATATTCCAAGCAGGTTATGAATATTGGCCTTATCATCAAAGATAGAAATGCCTTTTCTTATCTCACTTTGGTCATTTTCCCAGGTAAAGAAGTATGAAATAAATGCTATTAAAAGAAAAAATGAAATGAATAGAAAAACGAACCCAATAATCTTCCAGGTTCTTTCATCCCTGGCAAGTTCTTTCAGGTTTATTTTCTCCTCTTTTTCGGGTTTCAGTTTCTCTGACTTGGTTTTTCCCGGTCTGTCCACAGGATTTTTAGTGGATTTGCCTTTCAGCTTATTGGCCATAAAAACAAAGATAATAAGAAGGCTCCTACCATTGATAATTTAGGTTTTCAACATGTCCACAAATTCCTTTAAAAATGGTCTTCCGTTCTGTAAAAGTACCATTGAAAAAATGGCATCTGAGAAAGGCAATGATTATATTTGGTCTGTATCTGGAAAATGAATGAAATCACCATTCAACCGAACTAACAAAGTGCACCAAATCGCAAAGACATTTTTCTTTGGATTTATTTTTTTGCTACTTGCCCGCCATTCAATTAGCCAACATCCTGATACGGCAATAACATTAAACAGGGATTTAGAGGTGATCACCATTAAAAATGCGGCCGCCGGATATTTACCAGCTAGTTTTAACATTGAAACCGGTTACAATGCCACTATTCTTTCCCTGCAACCATTAAAAACACCATCTGTCAATGCAAGGAATGTTTCTAAAAAGATCATCCACCGCTTTTCAGTAATTAATGAAGGAGATGAACCGGATAGTCTTTATTTTTTTCCCGGATTTTTTTTTCGTAATGTGCTTTTATATAAGATAGAAAACAATAAAGCGCTCCCGCTCCCCGTAATTGCACCATCAATGAAGGACAGTGTTTCCTTCCGGTTGTTACATGTTTTGCCACATGATACACTAACTGTGCTTGCTGAATGTTATCCGTTAAGAACATACACAAGTGCATTCCGACCAAGGCTGATAAATCCAGGTTATTTAGAAAACTTTACTGTCAACTTACAGCATGCAAAGAAATATGTAACAATGTTTACCTATATTCTTTGCGGCTTCCTCCTTATGATGATACTTTTTTCGATTGCTAATTTTTTCCAAGGGCGAAATACGGAGTTCCTTTACTATGCTGGTTATGCATTTTTTATTGGCTCGATGCTCTTTACAAAACAGTTTTACTATAACCGGTCCTTTGTTCGGAATTTTTTCTTTGAATCTTACATGGATTTTGTGCTGCAAAGCCTTGGTATCTGGTTCTTTCTTCTTTTCATGGTACGGTTTCTTGAAACAAGAAAAACTTTTCCATTTCTGCATAAGGTGTACATGAGTGGAATTATCCTTCTTCCCATTGTATTTGTGCTTTATACTTACATCCATTTTGCCGGCATTAATTACTATTGGCAGCACCTGGTTGAAAATTATATAACAAAAAATGTATTGTTAGCATTGATAATTATATTTCTTATTTATGCCGTAAGTAACTGGCACCATAAACTTTTACGTTATCTATTTTGGGGCAATACTCTATTCCTAGTCTTTTCCCTGGGATCACTTTTAATTGTCCTTGACCGAAGTAGTATCCGCTTACCCGGAATACTTAATGATCCGTTGGTTCTTTATGAATCGGGGCTGCTTGTTGAACTTATTTTTTTCCTGATGGGTCTTACTTATAAAAACAGGACCCAGCTGATAGAACAGACTAAAGAAAGGGAAAGATTAAAAATGGAAAACGAACGAAAGGAATTAGAAAAACAAGTAGCGGTGATGCATGCCCACCAGGAAGAAAGAGAGCGGATATCAGCAGACATCCATGATGAGCTTGGATCCGGTATGACCACTATCCGCCTTATGAGTGAAATAGCTAAAAACAAAATGAAAGAACATGTTCCGGTTGAGATCGAGAAAATATCAAACTCAGCCAATGAAGTACTGAATAAAATGAATGCTATCGTTTGGAGTATGAACAGCAGCAATGATACGCTGGACAGTCTTATTTATTACATCCGGGCATACAGCATTGAATATTTTGATGGCACATCTATTGAATGCAAAGTAACAATGCCTGCCACGATCCCGTTCCAGGAAATAAATGGAGACAAACGAAGGAATATTTTTTTATGTGTTAAAGAAACATTGAATAATATCCTGAAACATTCCATGGCAAACCAGGTAAAAATTAATATTGAAACAAACACCAGGCTCTTAATAAATATTTTGGATAATGGCGTAGGAATTGACCAGGAAAAGATCCGGCGTTTTGGAAATGGGCTTAAAAATATTGACCGTCGCATGAGAGGGATTGGCGGGCATTACCATATCTCTAATAATAATGGCACTGAAACAAAACTTGAATTACCATTATAAACTTCTGTCTATTTTCTTAGTGCTGCAACAAATAAAAACAACCATCCACCAATAAAAGCAAGGCCGCCAAGCGGTGTTATCATCCCGGCCCTGTCAAGAGAAATATTTTCAACGGCTTTCCCTGCTGTAAGCAAATACAGGGAACCTGAAAAAAGTATGATCCCTACTAAGAAAAGTATTCCTGCTGTTTTCACTAACCGGGGAGTAAATTTTTCATAAAGAAACCCTGTCAAAACTAAAGCGAGGGCGTGATACATTTGATATTGCACTCCTGTTTGAAATATTTGTACTGTTTCAGCAGAAACTATTCTTTTTAAACCATGGGCACCAAAAGCACCCAATGCCACCGCAATAGCCGCCAGCACAGAACCTAATGCAATATATTTTTTATGCATGAAATAGTTTTTCTACCATCTTTTCAAGACTCGTTTCATTTTCTTCCACCATCATTTCAGCCTGCTCATAATAGATTTTTCTATCAGAAAATTTTTTGATGATAAAACTTTTCAGCTGTACATCGTTCAAATTTTTAATGAGGGGGCGATGCGCTTTATCTTTTATCAATCTTTCGAAAAGAAGATCAACCGGTGTATTGATCCAAACCGCAGTGCCGGTTTTATTCATGAATTCAATATTATTAAAATAACAGGGAGTACCCCCGCCCGTAGCCATAATAAATGAATCATGACTTTCAGTAATGATATGCAATGTATCTTTCTCAAGCAGGCGAAAATATTCTTCTCCTTCTTCTGCAAAGATCTGGCTGATAGGTTTCGACTCATGTGATTCTATCTGTTCATCAAGATCAAAAAAAGGAAGCCCTAGTTTTTCACTCAGTTTTCTGCCCCAGTAAGTCTTACCGGAACCCATAAATCCTATAAGAAAAATTTTCATAAACCCCCGGAATCAGTTTAAAAGTTGAAATTTTCTTTCGCCCCTAAAAGGGAGGAATTCAGAAACCATCAAAGATGAAATTTTCAATTAATATTTTTAATGCCTCCTACTTATGCTCCGTAGCATAATACGTACAAGTGTGCGACGCAACGAACGCTAACAGAATTGCTAAAGCTGCTTACACACAATCAATAATTCACACAAAGAACTGATATTTTCAAACGACGATTGTTACAATCTAAGTCCCCCTTTAGGGGACAGGGGTTTGGTATGGGCTTACTTAAAAGCATTCAATCCCGTCACATCCATTCCCGTAATCAACAAATGAATATCATGTGTGCCTTCGTAAGTGATCACACTTTCCAGGTTCATCATATGACGCATCACGGGATATTCACCGGTGATGCCCATGCCACCAAGCATTTGTCTTGCATCACGACAAATATTTGTCGCTACTTCACATGCATTTCTTTTTGCCATACTGACTTGCTGCGGCGTTGCACGGCCTTCGCTCATTAACACACCCAATCTCCAATTCAATAGTTGTGCCTTTGTAATTTCAGTGATCATCTCCGCCAATTTCTTTTGCTGCAATTGAAATCCACCGATTGGCTTCCCAAACTGCTCTCTTTCTTTTGAATAACGCAAAGCAGTATCATAACAGTCCATTGCAGCACCGATGGTTCCCCATGCGATCCCATACCTGGCTTTTGTTAAACAGCCGAGCGGTCCTTTCAATCCTTTTACATTTGGAAAAATATTCTCTTTTGGTACTTTAACATTATCAAAAACTAATTCGCCTGTTGCTGAGGCCCTTAAACTCCATTTACCATGTGTTGTTGGCGCTGTAAAACCTTTCATTCCTTTTTCAACAATCAGCCCTTGTATCTCACCAGCTTCATTTTTTGCCCACACAACGGCCACCTGCGAGTATGGCGCATTGCTGATCCACATTTTGGCACCATTTAATATAACATGGTCACCGGCATCTTTAAAATTGGTAAGCATGCTGCTCGGGTCACTGCCGTGATTTGGCTCTGTCAATCCAAAACAACCAAGCCATTCGCCACTTGCAAGTTTTGGTAAATATTTTTTTCGTTGCTCTTCGCTGCCATACGCATAAATAGGAAACATCACCAGCGAACCCTGCACTGATGCCGTAGAACGAACGCCACTATCACCCCGTTCCAATTCCTGCATCATTAATCCATAAGAAATATAATCCAATCCGCCGCCGCCGTATTCAACCGGAACTGTCGGTCCAAAACAACCAAGATCACCTAATTGCTTTATGATTTGTTGCGGAAACTCGGCCCGTTGAGCATAATCTTCAATGATGGGAGAAATTTCCTTCTTCACATAATTTCTAACGGATTCACGGATCAGTTTTTGTTCTTCAGTCAGCAATTCATCTACTAAATAATAATCCGGGCTTTGAAAAACATCAGTACGGGCAGCCATTCGATTGCAGATTTTAGATTTAAGATTTCAGATTGTCGCAAAGTTAAGGGATTGAATATGCATTGCCCTCCTCTTTAGAACAGGGATTAAAAATATAAACATTATAATTTTTTTGATTGATATCGCCTTCTTAAACGACAGTTCAACTCATACAAATTCTTATCTTGGCAAAAATATCTACATGAAGATCTTATTAGTGATTTTAGTAGTTGGCTCCATGGCAGCAGCATGCAGCGATGATCATCCTGCCACAGAAGTTTCAACAACATCGGAGGAAAAATATGATATAACTAAAGACACCTCGGTGTATTCAGAAGAAATGAAACGATATTGGTTGGTGTTACTACAAAAAGGGCCCAATCGAAACCAGGATAGTGTCAGTGCGGAAAAAATCCAGGCTGCACATATGGCAAATATTAATCGTCTTGCTAAAGAAGGAAAGTTAATAATGGCCGGCCCCATTGGAGTTGAAAACGATCTTCGCGGGATCTTCCTGATGAACTGCGCTGATTCAACCGAAGTCGAAAATTTTGTAAGAACAGACAGTGCAGTAATTACAGGCAGGCTTATCATAAAGTATTATCCCTGGTGGACTGCCAAAGGAAAATACATTTTTAAATAAAAAAATTAATGAATTTGAAGGGTTTCATTTTCTTTAAGAATTTCAGAATGATTTATTGGTTGTAGGAGGCAGCCAAAAATAGAATCACTGAAACGAGGCTTAAATTTAAAATTTGTCATTCCAATTGGCTTTGGCATATCGATTCCAATGATCTTCCATTTATGGCCGGACATACTTTCTAAAATTGTCCCAATTCTCGGTGTTGTTTCTTCTGTAAAGTCCATTATTGCTATCAAGCCACTGGATGTATTAAATGTTTCATAAACACAACCCAGCTGGAAAATATTCTTTTCAGGTAAATAGTCCTCCATCTCTTGTTGATACTGCTCGGCAATTGCTTTTGCCTCTTCTGCAAAATCTTCTTTTTCACTGGCATAAATAATTGCACGGCTTGCATTCACTAATAACCCGCAATCCCTTATCATTGCCTTTTTTGAGATCTCTTTTAAACTGCCTCCTTGCGCCCCTATACCCGGAACAAGATAAAAATGATGCGGAGTTAATTTTCTTATATCCGCGAATTCATCGTCTTGTGTAGCACCAACAACAAACATTAAGTTCTCAAAAGTACCCCAATTCGAAGCAGTCTTTAATACTTTCTCATAAAGAAATTCATCAACACCATGTCTCGTGTCTTCACGTGCCATTTTTTTGAACTCGAAATCATTTGCACCTTTATTTGAAGTCAGGCCCAAGACAATTGCCCATTTACCTTCATATTGCAAAAATGGTTTTACGCTGTCCTCCCCCATATACGGTGCCACCGTTACGGCATCAAATGGCAATGTTTCAAAAAATGCTTTTGCATATTGATCAGAAGTATTTCCAATATCACCACGTTTTGCATCGGCAATTTTGAAATGTTCATTACCGATATAGTGAACGGTTTTCTCCATTGCTTCCCATCCTTTTGTTCCTAATGCTTCATAAAAAGCGGTGTTTATCTTGTATGCTACGCAGAGATCCTTTGTTGCATCAATAATAGCTTTATTGAAAGTAAAAACTGGTTCAGGCCCGGATAAAAGATGTTTTGGGATTTTGATAATGTCTGTATCCAACCCAACACAGAGGTAAGATCGTTTTTTAAAAATCTGCTCAACAAGTTGCTGACGGGTCATTCAGCGAAGATAAAGAACCACGATTTACGTTATGAAAAAGATTTAAGGAGCTAATGTAACCGATTAGCTTAAAAGTGTTTTTAATTTATCTGAAAACAACCACACTTCTTGAAATGTATTATACAGTGGCGCTGGAGCAAGCCGGATCACATTTGGTTCACGCCAATCGGTAAAAACTCCCTGTTGGAATAATCCATTATAAATTTCTTTCCCGTTTTGTAACATTAGCATCGAAACCTGGCATCCCCGCTCCGCTTCATTTCGTGGTGTAATAAATTCGATATTTTTTTTTGACGCAGCATTATTCATTTCATCAAGCAAAAACCATAGATATCCTGTCAGTAATTTTTGTTTCGTTATGATCTTATTCCACCCAGCTTTTTCAAAAATTTCCAAGGCGGCGCGATGCGCAGCATATAATAAAAATGCTGGGGTACTTAACTGCCAACCCTCCGCTCCTGGCATTGCTTTGAAGCCTTTTGCCATTTTAAATCTTGTTGGCTTATCATAGCCCCACCATCCGGCAAACCTTGGCAGGTTTTCATTATGATGTTTTTCATGAATAAATGCTCCGCCAATAGCGCCTGGACCTGAATTCAAATACTTATAAGTGCACCAGCAGGCAAAGTCAACATCCCAGTCATGCAAATGCAGTTCAACATTACCGGCTGCATGTGCAAGATCAAAACCAATTCTTGCTCCCACAGATCTTGCGGCTTTGGTAATTTTTTCAAGATCAAAGAACTGTCCGGTGTAATAATTTATTCCACCAAATAAAACCAATGCTGTCTCATCTCCGTGCTTTTCGATGGTTGAAATAATATCCTCCGTTCGCAAAGTAAATTCTCCA
>CBFGXP010000129.1:0-11150 GCA_965652775.1 uncultured bacterium | reverse complement strand
TTTTTCTCCTGTATGGCGTTGATGATGGTTTTTATGAGTTTTGAATTCTTCGTTAACCGGACAGTGCTTTTCTTTTTTCTTGTAGCCAATACTGACAATTGTTCCAATAATTTGTTTTTTAGGTTTGAGGTTTATTTGTTTTTTACCGGTTACTTGTTACTAGCTATTTGTATGATTGTTACACTAACAAATAACAAGTACCCGAAAACTGATTTACTTTGTCAAAAATAGTAATTAATTGCCACTACCATCTCCCGGCAATCCAATTGGATGGCCGTTTCTTGAGCTGCAATCAATAGATAGTACCAACAAATATGCCATGGGGCTTATTCATGAAAATCAACTGCCGGAGGGGCAGGGTGAAGCTCAACATGGTATGGCGATTTTTACGCAGGAACAAACAGCCGGTAAGGGTCAACGTGGCAAGAGGTGGGTGTCTGAAAAAGGTGCAAATATTGCTCTTAGCATTCTGTTAAATCCCCACCCGCTACGGATTCAAGAGCAATTTAAACTGAATGTTTGTGTAGCTATAAGTGTGTGTGAACTTTTTTCCAATTACGCTGGTAATGAAACAAAAATTAAATGGCCCAATGATCTTTATTGGCGTGACAGGAAGGCAGGAGGAATCCTAATCGAGAATGTGGTGGGGAGTTCGGAGTTTGGAGTTCCGGGTCAGGAGTCAGCAGTTTGGAAATGGGCTGTTGTGGGAATAGGTATTAATATAAACCAAACGACTTTTCCTGCTGATCTCCCTAATCCCGTTTCGTTAAAACAAATAACGGGTAAAAATTTTGAACCAATTGCGATGGCAAAAGAGATTTGTTCGGTTCTCGAAAAGAACTATCAATTACTAATGGCCGGCAAGTTTGAACACTTATTTAGGTATTATCAAATTGATCTTTATAAAAAAGATGAAAAGGTAAAATTGAAAAAAAATAACCGCCTCTTTGAAACAACAATTAAAGGTGTTTCGGAAACAGGACAGTTAATTACCCATCATTCGTTAGAAGAAAGATTTGAGTTTGGTGAAGTACAATGGATACATGAATCAGTTTAGGACCTCTTTTTATCTCTGAATAAAACGAAGTTTCTCGAAATTGTAAATGCCCAGCGAAACTCTCCATCACCCCAATTGGTTACGGTTTTACGAATAAACCGGTTCTCAAGAATTTCGGTTGCATTGGTAAAATTCAAATGAAATACGTGTCCTTCTGTTACGATCTCCAGCCCTATACCAAATGGATCATACAGCTTCATTCCTTCAGCTTCGTAACCTTCTATGGTACTCTGTGATCGGAACGGGTGATAATAATCGGCAACAAGAATTATTTTCCTGCTCAAAGGAAGCCTTATTGCACCTCCCAATGCGAAAATATTTTCCTGGTCATAGGGAGCAACAAGATTGGTATGCAGGTAAAGCGGGTTAAGCTGTAAGCTTATTTTACCCATCTTTCTGGCAACCATTAGTTGTACTATCTGGCTGTGCCGGTCACCAAAATCTTCAAAAGATGTCTCCTGGTCAGGTAATGAAGAAGCTTTCTGTGAAGACACAACGTCGTTGGCATATATAGTTAATGACAGCGGATGCGAACGATCATTGTCCATCTGCCGCAACAGCTGCCATTTAACTCCTAATTCCCACTGCTGGGTAACGTACAGCCCTTTTGTCCTTGCTGCAACCACATTAAATTTATCACTTAGGCCCAGCTGAAAACCGATGCGTACATCGGTAGTATTATCCAAACCAAAAAATTTATCTATACCTCCGTTTTCACCAGCAATGTCACCAAAGTTGTGACTGACATTGAATTCCAGGATCCCTTTCCTTAGTACCTCAACAGTTTTTGCATTGATGAGTTTCTGGGAATAGAAAACTTTGGTGGGTGTGCCTTCGGGTTTTGGAGGCGTTTTGATTGCTATTGAATCCTCCTGGCCAAAAGACATTGTAAACACAAAAAGCAGGGCAATGGATGATAAACGTTTCATACTGATTGATTTGAGTTTTTAGATAAATCGCTGTCTTTTTGTAAGAGGTTGCTTGCTAATGCCTTTAAAATTAGAATACCTGCTACCCAAAACGAAATGACTTCCAACTATCTATCTAACTGAAATCTTCAGTCGAAACATTATATAAATCTTATTTCAATTCTGTTGCATCTTCAATGAAATTGATGAGGTCTTGAGCAAATTTTTTTGATTCTTCCCAATGCAGGGCATGTCCTGTATTTCCATATATAATGAGTCTGGAGTTTTTAATATTGTTTACAAATAATTCTTGTCCTTTATAAGTGCAAAAACTATCCTTGTTACCCCACAGTATCAGCGCTGGTACATTTATTTGTTTAAGCTGTTCTGTAAAGTCAACCTGCATCAATCCTCCAAAAGCTGCCTTAAAAACACTGGCGGGAACTTTAATTCCTTCATCGACGAGCAAATTAAAGTAAACTGAATCGATGGGTTTGGCCAATGTCGCTTTTTGAAAATCATACATAAATTTTCTATCTATCGCACCTTCTAATTTCAAAACTTCCTGGTAAAACTCAGGCATACCTGGGTTGTTCTTAAATAAAGGATCTGAATCAATGATCACAAGACCTTTTGTTAATCCAGGAAAGTCAATTGCAAATTGCTGCGCATTGACGCCCCCCATAGAATGACCAACTATAAAGGCCTCGCTTAGTTTTTTCTGTTTCATAAATTCAGCTATATCCGCTGCAAAATCTTTCGGATTATAGTTTTGCACTGGCCGTTCAGAATCACCATGCCCTCTTTGAGAAATTGCAAAAGCATGAATGGAAGGGGGCAAATTTGGTAGCACCGACTCAAAAGAATGCCATGAATCTGTGATACCATGCAACAATATCACAGGTACACCGTCAGCATTCCCTTGTTCGGCATATTCAAGTCTTACCCGGCCGGGTAAGTGTATAGTTTTAACAACCGGTCCTGAAGTCAAATACGTTATTTCAAATAATTGTTTAGAAATAATCCGGTTAATGTTCTGTGCGAATGGCCGGATACTGGTAGCTAATGCGACCAGGACCACTACGATGATTAGCTTTTTCATAAATTTTGTTTTTAAGTTTAATGGAGCTACAAAGATTGATGATTGAACAACGCAAGTCAATCCTCAGATTGAGTATTCCAGAACCCCAAAACCGGTGATATGATTAAAGAGTGTGCCCGTTAGCGATCAAGTAATATTTCTTTCATTGATACCACGGTTGCCCTTCCGCCGATCTGAACTTTGTCGCGTAAAGCCGTTACAAAAACTTCGCCGCCACGCTGAGACGCCTGGTAAGCTTTGAAATTTGTTTTGTTGAGTCTTGTTTTCCAAAAATCCGCAAGCACTGAATGAACGGAACCTGTTGCCGGATCTTCATTGATACCGATCCAAGGACAAAATGCACGAAGAATAAAATCATAATTATTATCGCCAGATAAAGAAGTGATCACCACTTCGATTATTTTATCATTACTTGCAACCAGTTTTTCAAAATCAGGTTGAATGGATTTTAAAAGTGTCGGGTCATCTAATTCTATAAAAAGCGCCTCAAGTTCAGCACAGATTCCTGCCGATCTATAAGCGGGAATTTTGAGGCATTGCAACAGAGTATTAGATATCGAACAATCTCTTAGCTGGTATTTTGGATATGTCATAGTGATGACGTTATCACGAATGTGAGTGTGAAGAATAATATTTTCAATAGTTTTAAAGGAGGGAGCATCAATTGAAAATCTATCGACTACTGCTTTTACAGATGCAAGAGTAGCATGACCACAGGCGGGGATTTCCTGTGTCGGCGTAAAATACCGGATCGGGAATATATTTTGATGTTGCCCGAACTCGACAAATGCAGTAACGGGCAAATTAAACTCTTTTGCAAGAGATGATGCCGTATCAGCATTCAACTTTTTATCAGTAAGACAAACTGCCGTTGGATTGCCTTTGAATTTTTCAGACGTGAATGAATTGATAAAAAAAATTTCCATAGGCAAACCCTATTAATTACACGATGCGCTGGTTTATCGCTTTGGCAACCACCTCGGTTAGCGAAGCAACATGAAGCTTCTCATATATCTTTTTTACGTGGCTACGTACAGTTTCATAACTGATATCCAATTTATCTGCGATCATTTTATACGCCAGCCCTTCAACAATACAGGCCAGTACTTCTTTTTCACGAGAGGTAAGATTATAGTCCGGGGCTACTTCATGCTTTATATGCTGAGGTATTTGCTGCATTTTGTTAAGCACTTTGCGGGCAATCGATGGGCTCATTGGTGAACCGCCATATTGCAATTCCTGTATAGCTTCAACCAATTTTGTATTCAAATGATTTTTTAAAATGTACCCAGAAGCCCCGGCACAAATAGAATCAAATACCCGGTCATCGTCTTCGAAAACTGTTTGCATTAACACTTGAATCTGTGGAAACTCCTTTTTAATAGCTTTCACTGCTTCTATTCCCGACATCCCAGGCATTTCAATATCCATCAGCACTACATCAGGCTTTGATTCTTTTATATCGTTTATACAATCCAATACATGACTATAAGACCCTGTTACTTCAAGTCCGGGCACAGTGCCAAGTAGCATGTTTATACTTTCGCGAATGTTTTTGTTATCATCAAATATGGTGATTCGTAAACTCATTTCAGTTAGTTCCCGTAAAGTTCAGCAAAAAATACCTTTTACCCTATCACCGAATCAGGTGATTGGAAATCGCAAATGAACAGTTGTTCCTTTCCCTATTTCGCTTTGTATATCACAGGACCCGTCCATTTCCTCAGCTCTTCTTTTCATATTATTCAAGCCATTACCAGACATAGACCTGGCAGCGATCGTTTTCAACTGTTCTTTATCAAACCCATGCCCATCATCCTTTACTAACAATTCTATTTGCTGATTGACTAATTGTATCGAGATCCCGAGATTTTTACAATTCGAATACTTCAACACATTATTTATAGCTTCTTTGAATATCAGGTAGAAATTCTTTCTTTTTTCCATTGAAAGATTCAAATGCAAAACGGCAGGGTCATAGTTGAAATCGCAGGAAATATTTTTTGTTTTCAATAATGGCTTCGCAAAAGATTCCATGCGCTGAACTATCTTTTCCATGTTATCGTTTTGCGGGTTCAACGCCCAGACGATATCATTCATTTCAGAGATCATATCGGTGGATGTAACACCGATCCTGTCAAGCACATGTTTTAACTCAGCGTTATTTCCCCGTTCGTATTGAATTTTTGCCACCTGACTATAAACGGAAATGCTGCTAAGTGTTGACCCAACGCTGTCATGCAGGTCCTGGGCTATCCTGTTTCGTATTGCCTGACGTTTCAACAGTTCTTTTATTCTGTAGCGATACATTAAATAAATGATCAAGGCTACTACAGCGCCACAAAGAATGAAAAAGAGGGGCGTCTTCCGGAATGGGGGGACAATACGAATTGCGAGTGAAGCAACTTCGTTGCCCCAGTTTCCTTTTTTATTTGCAGCTCTGACTTTGAAAGTATAATTGCCTCCATCAAGATTAGAATAATTAGCAAAATTGCGGTCGCCGGCTTCTATCCAATCCTTATCCCATCCTTCAAGCATATAAGAATACTGCACCTGCCCGGTTTTAAACTCAGGTGCTGCAAATTCTATAGTGAAATAATTTTGCTTATAACGAAGTGGGATCTGCGATTGCGATAGTAATTGACTATAAGAAGTATTAAAAATCTTAAAGTCTGTTAAATAGATCTTGGGCTGACTGGCCCGGTCATCTATTGCCTCAGGTTTGAAACGAATAAAATAATTAAGTCCGGCTGCATACATGAAACCGAGACTGTCCTTAAAAATATTTCCTCTTACACCCCCTGATTTTTCAAGATCGGGAAGTGAAAAGCTGTTATAACTTTTTGTATGAGGGTTATATTTATGCAGGTTGCCATTGCTTATCATCCAGATCTGTTCTTTATCGTCTATTTGTATTCCTTCAAGAAGATTATTTGTAGCCCCTATATGTTCAAATTTTTTGGATCTTGTGTCGAAATAATTAAGCCCGCCCCCATAAGTGCTTACCCAAAGATTATTTTTTGCATCCTCAATAATGTCATACACATTATCATTACTGATCGTTCCGGCTACAGCCGGGTTGTTTGCCAGGAAGTTTAACTTAGGCAATGAATTGTTGGTCCACTCAGCCAATCCCATTTTGCCGGTCGCCAACCATAGCTGATCATTCCTGCTTCGGTAAAATTTGCGAATAAGATTGTCTTTTAAATTAAACTGCTGAATGATCTTCTTTACGGTGTCCATTCTTGAAACCCAGGTTTTTGAACCATAATCATAATAAGCGAGGAAATGTCCATAAGGGGAGATAAGCAGTACGGGGTTCCCTTCAATGATAGCTTCTGTAATTGACACGACCCTTGAATCAATGATCTTTCCAATCACGGGGTCTTTCTCTGTACCAGGTAACAATGAAATCCGGTCTGTACTTTTATCATAGATAAACAAGGAGTAATTAGTGCCGAGATAAAAATTGCCTTTTGAATCTGAAAAGAATTTTGTTACTGAAAGTGATTCTCCTTTATAAGAAAGTGGCCGGTGTATGAAGTTCTTTTCGCCATTTTTTTGAATATAGATCCCATTACTTGTGCCGATCCACAGATCACCGTTCTTTTCCTTAAAAAAATCATAGATGGTAATTTTTTTGTCGGTCGCAGGTAAAAAAGTCTGAACAAAATAATGTTGCAAAGGATTATAAACACTTACTCCTTTATTTGTGCCGATCCAAAACATTCCGTTCCGGCAACGGAAAATGCAATTGACCTGGTCATCAGCAATGCTACCTTCTTTTGAAGGATCATAACGATAGTTAAAAAACTGGTTTTGGTCCCTGTCATAAATTGTAAGGCCGGCATACCGGCCACCGATCCATAATCTTTTTTCATTGTCTTCAGAAAAAGAAGTTGCTTCATCTACGGGAAATGAAGCAGAAGAGCTTTGATTAAATACTTCTTCACGTTGGGTGACTGCATTGTAGCGATATAGTACATTATCCCAGGAACCAAACCAAATATGATCATTGGAATCTTTATATAATGCAGTCACCGTAGCATGTGGCAAACCGCTGTATAGGTTGAGGTACCTTGGATCGATTTCGTAAGCAAGTGTTTTTGTATTTATTTTTAAAATACTTCCGCCCTGGGCGCCGACCCATAACATTCCTTTTGAATCAAGACACATCTTTAATGCTGTTCTTCTGCTGTTGGGATCCAGTTTTTCAAATCGTTCTGTTGATTTATTGAATCGTAACACAGAATAACCACCGGTAGCCAGCCAGAGATGACCATAACTATCCTGTAAAAGATCATTAATAATATTGACAGGAATAGAATTTTGATCCCCGGGTATGTTCCGATATTGCTTAAACTGTTTATCCGGTGATAGACGATAGTCATACTTTGAAAGTCCTCCATCGGCAGTCGCAATCCATAAAACACCTTTTTCATCTTCCGCAATATCGGTAATGATATTTCCTGATATACTGCTTTTATTTGCTGGCTCATGCCTGAATACAACAAACCTGCGCCCATCATACCGGTTCAATCCATCATCTGTTCCCATCCAGATAAATCCGCGCTGATCCTGTAAAATACAATTGACTTTGTTGTGGGATAAGCCATTTTGTGCAGTAATACGGTTGAAATATAATGAAGGAGCTTGTGCATCGGAAAACTGGCCGATGATAAGCAAAACAAGAAATACTATCAATCTCATCTTCATAAGTAGAAAATCGACTATTAAAATTAATCAAATAGCCAGAGTGCCTTTTGCGATCAAAAAAGAAAATATCCGGCCCGATTGAATCGGGGCGGATCTACTATCAATTAAAACGTCTTTATTGACAAAATGAAAAAGGTTTAATGGTAAAATGGTCCTTTGATCAATATGATGCAAAAATGATCCCTTACAATTTTTATTACAATCGCCTAAGTTGGTAGATTAACTGCCTCAACGTGGGGAGAAAGGATAAGGAAAGAGTTTACAGGTCACCCCAGGCCTTCAGAATTTCCTGGGCATGCGCCTTGTTTCTCGACCTATCGAAGACCTTACAGATAACTCCTTTTTTATCGATAACAATGTTGTGCGCAGGATGCCCATATGTCAACGACCAAATAGTTTTTTCATGGCATGAACTCCATAAAGTGTCGTGATCTTATGCCCGTTATCTGCAATGAGTGGAAAGGGAAGTGTATACTTTATTTCAAAATTCTTTTGGGTTTTCTCGTCATCAGGACTTATCCCTGACACGTCAAATCCTTTTTTTCTTTAGCAAAGAATAATTATCCCTGAGACTGCACGATTCTATTGTACAATGGGCGATCCTGCTTCTGAATAGAAATACAGTATTGATTTTTTCCCTGTATAATCAATTAACGAGATCTTTTTGCCATCCTGGTCTTTGCCGGAAAATATTGGTGCTTTATCGCCTTCCCGCAGCGTTCCCATCTTATTCTTAATTATTTCTTTTTCTTTACGGGTTTCTTAGTCGATTTTTTCTTTTTATATATTTTTTTCTTTGGTGGCGTGTAAGGATATCTTTTAAACCACCATGTTTTTTCGGTTACATTCCCAACTATGTCTTCCACCCGTACCTTCAAATGATGCACACCAAACGGGCATTGCTCATCGAAGTTATATATCCAGCTTCTTCCTTTATCATTTGTGAACATAAGCCAGTTGCCATCCAGCTCAGCACGAAAATTTTTTATACCTGAATTATCAGTAGGTGTAAACACAATTCTTGATGAAGGGCTTAAATCGATCGTATCGCCTTTGCCGGGGTTGTTTATTTGTGGCGGTACCAGGTCAACCAATGCAACAAAAGATCCGAATGCTCCGGTTTTTGCGGAAAGCCATTCACCCTGCCATACCGGTTTCAATATTGCATTACCGGCATTCCGTTGAATCACAATTTTATCACGCCATTCAGGCTTGATAGGTATGATTGGTTTGATCTTAATGGTCATTTCGTCATGCACGGGATAACTGTTATCCTTTAACTGGTGCAAAGCAGAAACTGCGTTTGGTGCCGTTGCATTAGTACGAAAATAGAGTGACTGAATTGTATCGTATATACATCCCTCAGGCAGGTAAGCTTCGAAATCAGGTTTTTCAAAAACATTTACAAAGCCAGGAACAAACTTGCTATCCTCGGTGCCTACAAGTTTATTTATCTGCAGTTCATCTTTACGCTGAAGAAGAAAATTAATGCTTGAAAAATTTTCATTTGCATCTCCAACCTGGATGGTGATCGCATGTGGCAATGTATCGTCCAGGTGAATTAATCCGTCACCATTGTAAACATGATAAATTTTTCTTTCCGTAGCTGGCATGGGTGATATGTGCTGAAGATATCCCCTGCCTGCTTTATAATAACGATAGTCTATTTGTGCATTGATATACTCCGATTCGATATAATTGATCTGGTCCAGAACAAATTCGGCGATGCGTTCATCATCTTTAAAAATTCGGGCGGTATAGATCCCGTTACCATTCGGTGAACCAGTCAATTTGTCAACGGCCTGGATCGCAAAACTCAATTTATTAAAGCCAGTTTTTAATACAGGCATTTTGGGAATGATGTAGCCGTTATCAGTTTTCTTTAATGAAAACAGCTTTGGCATCTGATCGTATGTACTTATACTGCGATCATACATTGCAAGCTTTAACAAAGTAGGAGGAACATTATCCTGCACAGGCATGCCAAACAATAACGGGTTAAGACTCCGATCAGTGTCGGTTTCTCTTATTTCAAAATGTAAATGAGGGCCCTGTGAACCGCCAGTATTACCACTTTTGCCGATCTCTTTGCCCTTCTTTACTTTAAAATCATCCTCAGAAAAATCCAACTCAATGGCCCAGGATTCTTTTTCCATTTGTTTTTCTCGCACATATTTCTCCAGTTCAGGATAAAAGCGATTTAAATGAGCATACAAAGTGGAATACCCATTCGGATGAGTGATAATGATGAATTTTCCAAAACTTGCCGGCCTGATGCCAATATGTGATACATAACCATCAGCAGATGCAAGTACCGGGTAATTTTCTTTTTGTTCTGTTCGCAGATCAAGACCCATGTGCCAGTGATTAGTTCGCAGCTCACCGAAATTTGCAGAAAGTGACATTGGAATTCGCAAGGGGTTACCAAAATAGCCTTGCGGATACTTTGTGCTGCCACCAGTTTGACTTTCAGCATTCAAAAATCCCAATAGAAAGAATGTAAATGCAGCCTGTAATATGGAAATCTTGCCTTTATTCATTCAGGAAACAAATTAACACAAACCTTGCCGCAACTATTTTATTCATTTGCATAAATTCGGGCTAAATAAACCCATCATGGCCAAAACTATTTTTTTAAAGGCAAAAGCTGTAATTATTGCTTTACTTTTTTTGTCCTTTTGCGCATATAGCCAGTGTGAAGTAGACAGAGAATCCCTTAAAGGAACATATACCGGTGATTGTAAAAAAAATAAAGCACATGGACAGGGGAAGGCTGTTGGTACAGATACTTATGAAGGTGAATTCAAGAATGGTATTCCTGACGGCCAGGGAACCTACACATGGAGTAACAAAAATGTTTTCAAGGGAAAATATCTCAAAGGTCTTCGAGAAGGAAAGGGCATTATGACTTTTAAAAGAGCCGGGGCTCCGGACAGTGTAGTTGAAGGCTATTGGAAAAAGGACGCTTATATAGGCAAAAATGAAAGGCCATGGATAATTCATGGTAAAACAGGGTCGGTAAGAGATGTAGAAGTAGAGTATACTTCTGACCCTTTAGCCAGGATAAAGATTGTTGTTATTAATACTACAGGTGGAGCACAAACCAGTTCTGGTGCAACAATGCCGCGTTACAGAGTAGAAAACGTACAAGTGTTAAAGGGCCATTATGAACGACTGACCTCACTTGAATCTCATCTGAAGAGTACAGAGACTACTCTGATAGAGGTGATTTTTCCATTCAGAGTAAAATTAAATATGGGAACAGAAGAAGTGGAAATAGAATTTTTCGAGTCGGGAAGCTACACTGTTAATATCTCCATTAACAAATAGAAGTTAAGCTACTCAATGAGTCCAATTAATTTCACTT
>CBFGXP010000128.1:0-11237 GCA_965652775.1 uncultured bacterium | reverse complement strand
CGGAATGTTCTATTGTCCGGGAACGTTCCCGAAATCAGTCAGCCTGAAAAATATTGAGAATAACATCAATAAAAAAATCCCCCGACTTAGCCGGGGGAATCCGTACATGTACTTTTATAATTATAGTTTAAACCCAATTGTAAAGCTTAATACCCTATGTTTATTAAAATCATCTTCAGAACTGTTGCTTCCAGATTGCAATTTAGCTAGACCAAAGCCATAGCTTGCGGATAACACAATGGTCTTTGTTTCAATACCTGCTGTTCCATTCAATCCATAATCAAACCGCTTCATGATACCAAAGCCTGCGCCTTCATCATAGTCTAATGTGGTTGGATCGTCATCACTCCACACAATATTCTCTTCACTGCTAAAACCAGCACCGAAAATTTTTCCTTCGGTTTTATTTTTCCCGGCTATACCTATAGCAAGATAGGGGCCTGCACCTGCGAAGAATTTTGTGTCACCACCAATTGGGGCTTTGAACACTAGATTCAAGGGAACTTCTATATAGATCGGGTTTGATGTTGCCTTAAAATAATTTAAATCAGAAGGATCCCCGCTTTGCGTTTTCGATCCTTTACCGGTAACAAGAAGCCCGGGTTGTAAAGCAAGGAAATCAGTTAAATCAATGTCGCCAATAATACCCGCCTGGAAACTTGTAAGCATTTTTGCATCGTCAATTCTTCCGTTTTCAGTAATAGATACATTGGCAAGATTTACACCACCCTTTAATATCGCCGAAGTTTTCTGTGCACTGGCATTCAATTCAATCCATAATCAAACCGCTTCATGATACCAAAGCCTGCGCCTTCATCATAGTCTAATGTGGTTGGATCGTCATCACTCCACACAATATTCTCTTCACTGCTAAAACCAGCACCGAAAATTTTTCCTTCGGTTTTATTTTTCCCGGCTATACCTATAGCAAGATAGGGGCCTGCACCTGCGAAGAATTTTGTGTCACCACCAATTGGGGCTTTGAACACTAGATTCAAGGGAACTTCTATATAGATCGGGTTTGATGTTGCCTTAAAATAATTTAAATCAGAAGGATCCCCGCTTTGCGTTTTCGATCCTTTACCGGTAACAAGAAGCCCGGGTTGTAAAGCAAGGAAATCAGTTAAATCAATGTCGCCAATAATACCCGCCTGGAAACTTGTAAGCATTTTTGCATCGTCAATTCTTCCGTTTTCAGTAATAGATACATTGGCAAAATTTACACCACCCTTTAATATTGCCGAAGTTTTCTGTGCACTGGCATTCAATAAAATAAATGAGAACGGGATTAATACTAGGAACTTTTTCATAATTGTACAGTTTAAGTTTTCGCACCTTAGAGGCAAAGATGTTGCCAGAGTTTAATCGCCAAAAAATATTATCCAATGATAACTTTTTGTCATCATCACAATAGTGATGACGTCATAACTACAATTTTACAATAATGAACAACGGGTTACCTATTTTTTATTTTTAGTGTATTCGGTTTCATTTGCAAAAGGGGGAGTGACAATTCCCTCTATACATAGATGAAGCATTATCGTTATCTTTAAGAGTAAGATAATTACTATGGGTAAAAATGATGCTGCCAAGTTCATGAAGAAAGCCATCCGTCTTTCGATTGCAAATGTTGAAAAAGGGAATGGAGGTCCTTTTGGTGCAGTGATAGTAAAGGATGGGAAAGTAATTGCCAGAGGAGTAAATAACGTTACATCCACTAATGATCCTACGGCACATGCGGAAGTGGTTGCCATCCGAAAGGCCTGCAAGACTTTAAAAACGTATCAGCTCACCGGTTGTGAAATTTATACAAGCTGTGAACCATGCCCAATGTGTCTTGCGGCTATTTATTGGGCAAGACCCGATAAGATTTTTTTTGCAGGCACCAAAGAAGATGCAGCCGCAATTGACTTCGATGATAAATTGATATATGAAGAAATAGCAAAGCCTATCGGCGAAAGAAAAATCTTTACTCAACAGATATTAAGAGAAGAGGCGTTGGAAGCATTTAAAAAGTGGAGTGAAAGCCCCAATAAAATTGAATACTGAATGATTCAGTTTATTCTGAATAATCAAACTATTAAAACAAGTTTGCCCCCGGGTAGCACTGTGCTTGATTATATTCGTTACTACAAAAGGTTGATGGGAACAAAGATCGGTTGCCGTGAAGGGGATTGTGGCGCATGTACGATCCTTGTAGGAAAAATAGAAAATGATAACCTCGTTTACAGTTCAATGACATGCTGCCTGATGCCATTGGCTAATGCAGAAGGAAAGCATATTGTGACTGTTGAAGGAATAAATGGAAAAGAACTTTCTCCTGCCCAAAAGGCAATGGTAGATACAAATGGAACTCAGTGTGGATTTTGTACACCTGGTTTTATTATGTCTCTTACGGGATTTGTGCTTAATCAAAACGGATCAAACTATGATGATGCGATCAGGTCTATTGATGGAAATATTTGTCGTTGCACCGGCTACAAATCGATCGAAAGGGCTGCAAGAATTTTAAGTGAAAGCCTTGTTGAGAAACCCAAAACCAATACAACTGAATGGCTGGTAAAAAATAATTTTATCCCAGGTTATTTCAATGATATAAAAAAGAGGTTGCAGCAGTTGAATTCGGGAGGCGGAAATCATAAACCCGAAGTAAAAAGCTCATTGATTATTGCAGGCGGAACTGACCTGGTTGTTCAAAAACATAGCGAGGTAAAAAAGGCGGCTGTTAATAATTTTTTTGATGCCAATCATTTAAAAGGAATAACACTTGAGAATAATAAATGCATGATCGGCGCTTCTGTTACTGCTGCTGAATTTGCCGAATCTCCAATCATTCAAGACATTCTTCCCGACCTGGAAAAATATATGAAGCTTATTTCATCGACACAGATACGCAACATGGCTACCCTGGGCGGAAACATAGTGAATGCTTCTCCTATTGCAGATATGACGATCTTTTTTTTGGCGCTTGATGCTGAAATTGGTTTAAATAATGGAAATTCAACGCGAACAATTTACCTTAAAGATCTCTATAAAGGATACAAGCAACTTAATAAAAAGGATGACGAGTTTATTGAAAAGATCATTTTCACAAAACCATCAACAGATGCAATATTCAATTTTGAAAAAGTTTGTAAACGTACATGGTTGGATATTGCTTCAGTGAATTCTGCTTGCTTAATACAAATGGACAGAGATGGAACCATAATAAGTATTCATCTGTCAGCAGGTGGTATTGCTCCTTTCCCTAAATACCTTTCGAATACTGTCGTTTATTTAAAAGGAAAAAAAATTAATACCGATGTATTAAATAGTGCTATAAAAATTATGAATGAAGAAATTGCACCTATCAGTGATGTAAGAGGGAGCAAAGAGTATAAAAGACTTTTATTAAGACAATTGTTTTTGGCACATATAATGAAAGCAACAAACACATCAGCATACATAAAACCTTTTCTTGCTGTATGATCGGTGATAAAATAAACATAAAAAAATCTGAAACACAGTTTGGCAATGTCGACGCGGCGGGTCATGTTACTGGCAGATCAATTTATGTTGACGATATCCCAACTATGGAGGGAATGCTGTTTCTGAAAATCTTTGATTCACCTGTTGCACACGGTAAAATAAAAAAGGTTGATTATAGTGAGGCTGAAAGAGTGGAAGGAGTGATAAAGGTGTTTTCTTATAAAGACATTCCGGGAGAAAACCAGATCGGGGGAATCATAGCGGACGAGCCTTTGCTTGCTGAGGATGAAGTACATTTTTGTGGTCAACCTGTTTTAATTATTGCTGCGGAAAATGAAGATGCTGCTGAGGAAGCCCTGCATAAAATAATAATTGAAATTGATCCTTTGCCTGTTATTACCGATCCACGGGTTGCTTTTGAACAAAACAAATTATTATCACCATCAAGAAAATTTAAAATAGGGGACACTGTGTCAGCATTTAACAAATGCAAATATGTCTTTGAAGGCAAGGCGGAAACCAACGGGCAAGAGCATTTGTACTTAGAAACACAAGGAGCATATGCTTATCCTACTGAGCATGACAGCGTGAAAATATTTTCCAGTACCCAGGGTCCAACACAAGTACAACGCACCACCGCAAGGGTGCTGGGAGTCAGCATGAATAAAGTCGAAGTTGATGTAAGTCGTCTTGGCGGTGGTTTTGGCGGTAAAGAAGACCAGGCATCTACCTGGGCTGCAATTACCGCACTGGTTGCATATACTTTAAAACGCCCGGCAAAATGTATTCTTCACCGCATGGAAGATATGCGAATGACCGGCAAACGAAATCCCTATAGCAGTGATTATAAAATTGGGTTGGATGAGAATTACAACATCCTTGCGTACGAAGTAACATTTTATCAAAATGGAGGCGCCGCTGCTGATCTGTCACCGGCAATTTTAGAGCGTACCTTATTTCATTGCACCAATAGCTATTTTATTCCCAATGTAACTGCAACTGCTCATTCATGTAAAACAAATTTACCACCTAATACAGCCTTTCGTGGTTTTGGTGGTCCGCAGGGTATGTTTGTGATCGAGGCTGCTATTGATCATGCAGCAAAAAATTTGGGTATTGATGCTGGGGTTATTCAGCGAAAGAATATGCTGGATGATGGAAATGAGCTTCCCTTTGGTCAAATAGTAAAAAACAGTGAAGCAAAAAGTTGCTGGGATGAAGTGATCCACAACTATGATATTGAAGAGATCAAAAAAGAGATACATGCTTTTAATGCTGAAAATGATTTTATAAAGAAAGGGATGGCATTGATGCCGGTTTGTTTTGGTATTTCATTTACCAATACAATGATGAACCATGCACGGGCCCTGGTGCATATCTATTCTGATGGTTCAGTTGGTGTAAGCACAGGTGCAGTAGAAATGGGACAGGGTGTAAATTCTAAAATGATACAGGTTGCAGCAAAGACGCTTGGTATTTCGGCTGATAAAATAAAACTGGAAACAACTAATACAACAAGAGTAGCGAATACCTCGCCGTCTGCGGCAAGTTCTACGGCTGATCTGAATGGTAAAGCCTTACTGCATGCATGCAACCAGGTCAATGAACGACTCCATTCATTTATAAAAACCGAAATAGCGGGTAACATTGAAACTATCGTTGAGATAAAAGGGGAAAGAGTTTACATAAATGATGAACCAACTGTTTATACCTGGAAGAATTTAATACAGCAGGTTTTTATGAAAAGGATCAACCTGAGTGCAAAAGGACATTATGCAACGCCGGTCATTCATTTTGACAAAACAATTGAGAAAGGTCATCCTTTTGCTTATCATGTGTATGGCACTGCTATTATTACTGTAACCGTTGATTGCATTCGCGGTACCTACGAGATCGATACGGTGCATGCTGTTCATGATGCCGGCACAAGCATTAATCATTTGGTCGATCTTGGTCAATGTGAAGGTGGTATTGTCCAGGGCATAGGGTGGATGACGATGGAAGAGATAGCTTACAATGAAGAAGGCAAGCTGCTCAGCAATGCGCTGAGTACTTATAAAATTCCTGATATATACTCAGTTCCGAAAGAATTGACGGTAAATTTTTTGAATACAGACAAAAATAACCTGGCTATTTTGAAATCGAAAGCGGTCGGTGAGCCTCCGTTGATGTATGGTATCGGCGCTTTCTTTGCCATTCGCAATGCCGTACTTGCATTTAATCCGGTATCAAATATCAAATACAATGCGCCGATCACACCGGAAAAGGTGTTGATGGGCTTGTATAATATGTAATAATATTTGTTAACCGAACGTCAGTACTGCTATTAAGCTTTCGTTGCGACGCACGGCCTGCCCTGAGAGAAATCGAAGGGTACAGATTTCTGTTCGCTATTGAACAAATGCGTCGTCCCGGGAGCTATCGGGATACGTTCTCTAATTCTATTCATCATGAGCGAGACTAAAAAAATATTCAGCAACCAATGCTGGGTTGACAATGAACTTCAACCCGCCACAGTTAGTTTTAAAGACACCAGGATCACTGCTGTTGATCTTACAAAGGAGGATGATGCGGAAGATCTTGGTGATTATATTTTAATGCCTGGTTTGATCGATGTTCATGTGCACATCAATGAACCCGGTCGCACAGATTGGGAAGGTTTTGACACAGCCACAAAAGCGGCAGCAGCAGGCGGCATTACAACAATTATTGATATGCCGCTTAACTCAAGCCCTGTAACCACAACGTTGAGGGCTTTGAATGACAAAATGTTTGCATCAGTAAGCCAATTACATGTCAATTGCGGTTTTTATGGTGGTTTTATTCCCGGAAGTTCCAATCATTTGGAAAACCTGATAGATGCAGGAGTTCTTGGTATTAAATGTTTCCTTACACATTCCGGCATTGAGGAATTTCCGAATGTAACCGAAAAAGACCTGGATAAAGCGATGCCCATACTTGCAAAACATAATGTACCCCTGCTTGTTCATTGTGAGATCTTCGATAAGGAAGTTGAAAGCGATTTTGAAAATAACACAACCAGCTATAAACATTTTTTAGCAAGCCGTCCTATACAATGGGAAAGCGATGCGGTTGACCTGGTAATAAAGTTATGTCGTAAGCATAAATGCCGGGTTCATATTGTTCATGTATCATCAGCAGAAACATTGAGTAAAATTGACAAGGCAAAACAAGAGGGCTTGCCTATCACTGCAGAAACCTGCCCGCATTATATTTACTTCAATGCCGACAATATTCCTGATGCGCATTGCATTTATAAATGTGCACCACCAATTCGTGACAAAAAAAACAATGACTTACTTAAACAATCTTTCCAGCATCAAATTTTAGATTTTATAGCCACCGATCATTCGCCAGCTTCTCCAACTGTAAAAGAAATTGAAACCGGTGATCTTAAAAAAGCCTGGGGAGGTATTGCGGGCCTGCAGTTTTTATTGCCAGCGTCGTGGACAGCTTTAAAGGAAAACATTTCATTAGGAGAGTTTATTCCATTAGTTACTTCACAACCTGCAAAGTTTATTAATGAAAAAAATAAAGGAGAGATCAAGGTGGGCAATGATGCAGATTTTGTGATTTGGGATGCTGATGATAAAAAGGAAGTCAGCGAAGAAGATATTTTATTCAGGCATAAAATAAGTCCTTATATTGGTGAAGAGCTTTTTGGTACTGTTCAACAAACCATTGTAAATGGGGAAACAGTATTTAAAAGCGGCAAGATCATAAACCAAAACAAAGGCAAATGGCTTTTGAGAAAGTAAGGGAAATAATCAAAGAACCACCTTCTTTTACTGAGCTTACCGATCTCGCAGCCGAACGGTTAGGCGGAAAAGTGTTGTTTGCCACCGATGATTTTTTTGCAGAGAAAGAAAACCTTCTCAAGCCAGGTCGCGGCATTTTTATCCCGGATAAATATACTGATCGCGGCAAATGGATGGACGGGTGGGAAAGCCGCCGCAAAAGAATTCCCGGTCATGATTGGGCCGTTATTCAATTAGCAACGTCAGGAAGAATAACCGGTTTTGACATTGATACAAATTTTTTCCTTGGCAATCATCCTCCACATGCATCCATTGAAGCTGCTTATATAAATAACTCTTCATCTATTACGGACCCGATAGCTATCGGGTGGGAGAAGGTTTTATGGAAAGAAATATTACCCAAGTCTCATTTGGATGCCGGTTCTCAAAATTTTTATTTAAGTACAAGTGATGAGTTATTTACTCACCTGCGACTCCATATTTATCCTGATGGAGGAGTAGCAAGATTAAAAGTGTACGGAAATGTTTATAAAGACTGGAGTAGTCAAAACAAAAATGAGGAGATCGACCTGGCAGCAGCAATCAATGGAGGGGCGGCTCTTTTGTGTAATGATATGTTTTTTAGTTCCATGAACAACCTGATCATGCCGGGCCGTGGAATTAATATGGGTGACGGCTGGGAAACAAAAAGAAATCGTACACCGAACAATCGTGATTGGGTCATCTTAAAGCTTGCACATATCGGTACGATAGAGAGAGTCATAGTTGACACCTGCCATTTTAAAGGCAATTATCCTGATGGCTGCTCTATTGAAGCATGTTATAGCACCGATGATAACCTGGTAATTGAAAATAAAACAAAATGGGATATGATCTTACCGCCTCAAAAGCTTAGTGCAGACCATGAGCATGAGTTTATCGCTGAAGTAATTAAACATACACCCGTCACTCATGTACGATTAAATATTTTTCCGGATGGAGGTGTAAGCAGGCTAAGACTTTTTGGAAAGATTTAAAACAATAATGGTTTTACCTATTGTACTATATGGAATACTTGCAGTCATATTGGTTATGCTCATCATAATGTCTTATCGGTTACCTTCTGTTTTAAAGCATAATTCCCCAAACAATAATGAGAAAGACGAAGCAAGATTAAATACCACCCAGAATTTTATTTATGCCGGTATCGTACTTGTTATACTGGCAATAGTCGGAAATACCTACTTACTGGTAAAAGGAACGCCGCGGGAAAGTCATTTGATGGAATGGCTCAATATCGTTATCCGTGTGATGCATTTTACCTTCGGGATTGCATGGATCGGCGCTTCATTCTATTTTGTTTTTCTTGAAAATGCATTGAACCGAACTGAAAATGTCAGGGATGAACTTGCAGGAAATCTTTGGGCTGTACATGGCGGCGGATTTTATTATTTGGAAAAGTATAAAGTGGCGCCTAAATCAATTCCAAAACATTTGCATTGGTTCAAGTATGAAGCATATTTCACATGGCTTTCAGGTTTTGCGTTACTGTTTATAGTTTATTATTTTAATGCCTCCGCTTTGTTGATTGACAAAAACGTATTAGATATAAGTTCTTTGGCAGGTATAAGTATCGGCATTGGTTCTTTTGTTGTTGCATGGATCATTTATGATCTGCTTTGTAAATCACCATTAATTAAAAAAACATTATTGTTTGCCACCCTGGGCTTTGCATTTCTTGTTGGATTTGCTTATTTCTATACAGAAGTTTTTAGCAGCCGGGCTGCCTATATCCATTTTGGTGCGATGATCGGGGGTATCATGGTGGCAAATGTATTCTTTGTGATAATTCCTTCACAGAAGGCTATGGTAAAGGCAGCTAAAGAAAATAAACCGCTTGATCCGCAGTTGGGAAAAAATGCGTTGGCCCGCTCATTACATAATAACTATTTCACATTGCCGGTGTTATTTGTTATGGTTAGCAATCATTTTCCTTCAACCTTTGGCTATAAGTATCCCTGGCTGATACTGGCGGTTATTTCTTTAGGGGCGGCAGGTGTAAAACATTATCTTAATTTAAGAGAAAAGAAGCAACAAAGTGTTTGGGTAATGCCGGTCTCAGTTATCATTTTGCTGGCTGCCTGTTTTGTTTCTGCTCCCGCAGCTAATCCCAATGAATGTAGATCTTCTGTAAGTTTCGCCCAGGTAAATACGATCATCCAGGATCGTTGCATAAGCTGTCATTCTGCAAAACCAACAGATGATGTGTACAAGGTAGCGCCAAATGGAGTAATGTATGATACACCGGATGATATCGCAAAGAAAGTAGATCTGATTATGCAGAGAACGGTCTTGACAAAGACAATGCCGCAGAATAATAAAACGAATATGACCGAAGCAGAAAGAGATCTGCTTCGTTGCTGGATCGAACAGGGAGCATCAATAAAATAGTTTATGACGCTACAGGATTTTAATAATTTAGATAAAGAGTCAGCAGCAAAAGAATTGTTTAGTTGTTGCGGTTCGCAGAAATGGGTTTCCCTAATAATACAGGATTTTCCTTTTGAATCACAGGAAGTGCTGATTGAAAAAGCAACACGGGCATGGTACGATGAATGTAATAAAACTGATTGGCTGGAATCATTTGCACATCATCCTAAGATCGGAGATAACAAAAGTGTAGTAGAAAAATTTGCAGGAAAGGAGCAGGCAGGTGTGGCTGCAGCAACCGGGGAAATAATAGATGCGCTGGCAAAGGCAAATGCGGAATATGAAAAGAAATTTGGATTTATTTTTATTGTATGTGCTACGGGTAGATCAGCTGATGAAATGTTGCGGCTCCTGAATAACAGATCAAAGAATAATACAGATGATGAATTAAGAATAGCGATGGGTGAACAACATAAGATCACGCTGATCAGGTTCAAAAAACTTTTTGATGATCTACAATTTAATGAAATGAGCCAGATAACGACACATGTGCTTGACACTGCTGCGGGTAGACCAGGCAATGATATCAACATCATGCTTCAGCAATTGCATACACACGGATATGAAACAATTGCACAGGGTGTGACTAACAATGATGGCAGGATCGCTGATCTGTTGCCGCCGGATAAAAAATTACCACACGGCGTTTATAAATTAATTATCGAAACGGGTATTTATTATTCGGCAAAAGGCATCAAGACTTTTTATCCATTGGTAGAAATTTCTTTTATGATCTCTGACGAGAGCCATTATCATGTGCCATTACTGATAAGCCCTTATGGATTTAGCACGTATCGTGGAAGTTGATAACGATAAAATTTTCCAAATGAATTATACGATCCCACTTAATAAAAAAGAAAAGCTGTTTGGTGAACTGAAAGAAGCGAATACTTCT
Organism: uncultured bacterium; assembly: GCA_965652775.1. Classification (GTDB taxonomy): domain Bacteria; phylum Bacteroidota; class Bacteroidia; order Chitinophagales; family Chitinophagaceae; genus VBAS01. The sequence continues at coordinate 626 of CBFGXP010000128.1, read as the reverse complement.
TTTCAGAAAATTTATCCGGGCGATAGAAGTGACCGGCAACCTGTACATACATTATATGGCGGTGCAAATTTGTTCAAGTATGATTCAGCCAAAACTTTAGGAGAAAGAGCTTTAGAAATTTTGGAAACCTATGCTCCTGATCACAAGATTTTTGGAGAGGTATTTGGCTTTAATGATCCTGGTTTCAGTAAACGGATATATGATAAAGTAATCAACAAATTAAAGAACGAAGCAATTGAAGATTTCAGAATTGATTTTGAGGATGGCTATGGCAACCGCAGTAATGAGGAGGAGGATGAAACAGCTGTAACAGCAGCAAAGGAAGTTGCAAAAGGCATGAAAGAACGATCACTTTCACCATTTATAGGTATCCGTATCAAACCGTTTACTGAAGAAATGAAAGAAAGAGGATTGAGAACGCTTGATATTTTCGTTAGTACTTTGATTAAAGAAACACGGGGAAAGTTGCCGGAAAATTTTATTGTGATGCTTCCGAAGGTTACAATTCCCGAGCAACCAGCAACACTTGCAGCTTTCTTTGATATACTGGAAGAAGAATTAAAGATGGAAAAAGGAAGTTTAAAAATGGAGATGATGGTTGAGACAACCCAATCGATCATGGCCAT
>CBFGXP010000127.1:0-11288 GCA_965652775.1 uncultured bacterium | reverse complement strand
CGTCGGGGGTATTTTTTTGGGGAGAAGTGAAACGCGAGACGTCAAACGTCAGACTCTTTATTTCACATTTCACGTTTCACCTTTCACGTCTCATAAGTGAATAGAGAATGAAAAGTACAAGAGTGCGACGCAAAAAATGATGAACAGAATTTACTGAAGCTGATCATATAGAAATTAAATCACTTAAACGCCGGATGAAATTGTTCCAGGGTCTTTCTCAAAAATTCACGATCGAGATGTGTATAGATCTGTGTGGTAGTGATATTTTCATGACCGAGCATTTCCTGTACTGCACGAAGATCAGCTCCGCCTTCGACCAAATGTGTAGCAAAGCTGTGGCGAAAAGTATGTGGTGAAATAGTTTTTTTTATCCCCGCTTTTTTTGCAAGTTCTTTTATGATAAGAAAGATCATTATCCTGCTGAGCTTGCTGCCACGACGATTGAGAAAAACAATATCCTCATTTCCTGGCTTAACAGGATTATGCACACGGATGTTTTTAAGATAGATCTTTACATACTTCACTGCGCTACTTCCTATTGGAACCAGTCTTTCTTTATCACCCTTCCCCAGCACTCTTATAAAACCAACATCAAAATATAATTGTGAGATCTTAAGGTTCACCAACTCGGTTACCCGCAGGCCACAACTATAAAGCAATTCAAGTATTGCTTTATTCCTTCCGCCTTCTGGTTTACTTAGATCGATCTGCTCAATCATGTCTTCAATTTCTTCAAAACTTAAGGTATCGGGTAATATTCTTTTAAGCTTGGGAGCTTCGAGCAGGGTAGTGGGATCATTTTTACTGATATGCTCGATCAGGCAATATTTATAAAAAGATTTTATGCCGGAGATAATACGTGCCTGTGATGTTGCTGACATGCCAAGCTCACCGATCCATTTCATGAAATTTTGCAGATCGGACAATTTTATCTCGGCTGGTGTTTTTAATGTGCCGGCAAGCTGAAGATACTGGGTCAATTTTTCAATATCCCGCATATATGCCTCAACGGAATTATCTGAGAGAGATTTTTCCAGTTGCAGGTAAGCTTTGAATCCTTTTTTGTAGGGCTCCCACATTAAAACAAATTAAAAAGTAGAGTCATTCCAACACTATATTCTTTTCGATCGGGGTCCAGGTTTTATCCATCAGCACATTTGCCCATATGCGGGTTGGCGTGATATTAACAGAATCGATGAATTCATGCATGGCATCATAGTCTAGATCAGGCAACATTTTGCCAAATGTCATCATAGCCTTTTTACCTGTGGCCATATCTTCTACAAAAATATTTCCACGGTCGGTATATGCAACCAGGCCATCAGCCACCGCAAATTTTGGATCAAACTTATTAAATGCGCTTCCTCTTCGTTGAATATTCTGGCTTTTATTAAAAGGGATCTTGGCAAAATATCCCCTGCCATTGCTGCAATCATTAAACAAAAACCATACATAACTTGTATCAAAGAATTTAATACTCATGTGCGATTTGTTCAGGTTGAACTTATATCCACCAAAATCATCAAATGAAAGCTTGCGGTTAGTTCCAAGACCACTGTAACTCCAGATCACAGAGTCAGGTTTGCAATCCTTTGCACTTATATAGACATATGGTTTTAATTTATGGGATTCTTCTACATACTTAATTGTATCCTGCTGACACGTGGTATCGCAAAACATTTTGCCAGTACCTGTATTATTGCCACAGGAAAACAACAGTGCTGATATAATCAGGACAAATAAAACTCGCATTATTTTTGATTTAGTTGAGCAAAAATAGCGAGCCATTCTGTTCGGCAAAGTTTTTCTTATACCTTGCAGGCTTTGGCTCTCTAGTTATTCACAAATATGAACATTAAAGACACAACGCGGTTAAAACCGCTATTAAGATTTTTGAACAGGGTAAATAGAAATGCCCCGCGGAATCTCCAGGATATTGCAATAAAAGCAAACAATGACGTATGGGATGGCATCGATTGCCTATCGTGTGCTAATTGTTGCAAGACGATGACACCTACCTATACGCCTAAGGATTTAAAAAAGATTGCTGCTTATTTGAAAACGCCGGTCGCGGAAATAAAAAAGAAATGGCTCAAAAAGGAAAGAGGTACCGGCAATTGGTTAAATAAAACGACACCCTGCCAGTTTCTTGATCTGCAAACCAACTTATGCGGCATATATGAAGTACGGCCAGCTGATTGCGCAGGCTTTCCGCATTTGAATAAAAGAAAGATGATCGATTACCTGCATGTACACAAACAGAATCTTGATGAATGCCCGGCTACTTTCAGGTTGATTGAAAAAATGAATGAATTGATGGAGGAGAAAGTCGGGAGTCAGGAGTCAGAAGTCAGAAGTTAGGAGTTAGGAGTTAGGAGTTAGGAGTACAAGTTACAAAAAGGACTAAGTTATGATTGGAATTTGGATTTTGTGATTTGGAATTTATAAGAATACATCTTCAATTAAAAAGAACTCGGGCTCTTTGTCTTTGAAATGGGTTATACTGAGAATATTAAACTGAATATGCCTGTATTCAGGATTGAGAAAAAGGAATTCTTCGGCGGCTTTCTTTAAAAAATTGAATTTCTTTTTTGAAACACTTTCTTCAGGAAAAGCGCCGGGGAAATAATGCCGGCTTTTTACTTCAATAATATGTAACAGGCTTTGTTTCCTGGCAATTATGTCAATTTCAAATCTTGAATGTCGCCAGTTGCAATGGAGGATCTCAAAATCATTTTTCCGCAGGAATTCCAGTGCTAAAGCTTCTCCTTCCTTGCCAAATTCGTTGTGCTGGGCCATAGAGAAAATTACAAAACTTCATGCAGCGGCCAATTCACAAACGTTAATAATTAAAGAGGCCTATTGAAACAAATCTTTTATTTTTGCAAACTAACTCTTCATTATATATGAAACAGAATAAATCGAACCTGCTGATATTGTTTATACTCATTCTTGCTTGTGCCCTTTACCGGGTTTGGGATAGCAGGCCCATGGGTTTTGCTCCGCAGATTGCAATGGCGCTTTTTGCCGGATCAGTCAGTAAGGATAAAAGATTTGCTTTTTTATTTCCAATCCTCTCGTTGTTTATTTCTGATTTGCTATACCAGGTTTTATACTCACAAGGGCTAAGCACCATTAAAGGATTTTATTCAGGTCAGTGGCAAAATTATTTATTGATTGCATCTATAACTATCATCGGCTTTTTTATCAATAAGAATAAGATTGGCCAGATTTTTATCGGCTCACTTGCCGGCGCTGTTTATTTTTTCCTGATTTCAAATTTTATGGTATGGGTAGGTGGCGGATGGAATATAAATAATCAACCTTATCCAAGATCATTTAACGGACTACTGCTTTGTTATACGGAAGCATTGCCCTTTTTTAAATGGAGTGTTTTATCTACATTGATATTCAACGGTATTTTCTTTGGAAGTTTTTATCTATTGGGAAAGAGCATTCTGAAGAAAGAGATACAAACAGCTTAGCTTTCTTAAAGATATTTTATCCTCTCGCTCTATGCGAGAGGATTTTTTATTTAAAAAGGTTTCCGCCTTTACTCTCAAAGCCATCATCTTCGATCAATACGCCAAAATCCGCTGCTTCCGTCGCTAGTTGATCACAACGATTGTTATAAGGATTATCGGCATGTCCTTTTACCCAAACAAAACGAATGAACTGATTTTTCGAGAGATGATAATAACGAAGCCAAAGATCTTTATTCTTTTTTCCACCTTTAAAATCTGTTGCGATCCAGGTATTCAACCAGCCCTTTTCCACTGAATCCACCACATATTTACTGTCAGAATAGATAACAATTTGCAATCCAAATTTCTTCATAGCTTCCAACCCGGCAATCACAGCCATCAGTTCCATTCTGTTATTAGTAGTTTTTTTATATCCCTGTGACAACTCTTTTTTGTTATTGCCTGCTATTAAAATCGTCCCATAACCACCGGGTCCCGGATTACCGCGGGATGCACCATCAGTATAAATAATTACGTTTGGCTTTTTCAATGCTGATAGTTTTCCGGTGTTGGAAATTTGATAGGAGTATTTGGCTTGCCGAAAATTATTCTTGCAACTTCATGGCAATTGGGGTTTAAGTACAAATTATCAAGCGCATAATATTCTTTTTGGTCGGCGATTTTTTCCGATGGGACTATTTTTCGCTCTAATAATTTCTTTAAATATTTCCCTTTAAGTTCATCATTGATCAGGCTTTTTGTAAAAAGCAATCTTTTATTTGTTGCGTGTTCCAAAGCCTTGGCGATCATTTCAGCACAATACATTTTATCGTCTGTCGCAAGGTCGAAGTTCATGTCGAACTGTAGCTGGTGGGTATAATGATCATTTATTATGGTTTTCAATTTCTGCAGCTCTTCATTCGTTATATCATAGCGATAAACACCCATGGCAACATTAGTCACCGGTGTTAGAAAAGAATCTATAACATCGCGTCGCATAATCTCATCAGGGTTAATATCGCCGGCCATATTACTGTATACGTACATGATGCCGTTATTTCTTAACGCGATGCCGCTGTGGGAGAATAATTTTTCCTGCTGACTAAAGTCACGAAGTGATTCACTAACAAAATCATTACCACAACGTAGAATCAGGTCACCCTCACGGATGCTGTCCTTAATTGCATGAATGGTCTTCCATCGTTCATGTAATACTGAATCGGGTAGGGCGACAGGTTTTGGCGTATTGCTATTACCTTCATTATCCGTACAGGCAACTACAAAAAAAATAAGTGATAAAAACGCAATATTTTTTTTCATGGGAAGTCATAAAATTAAAAAATCCAACTCTGAAAAATCAAAGCTGGACTATTTAATCAAAACAATTATTTATTACTTGCTAACAAAATCAAAGTCATCAATGGCGATCTCGTCAGACACTGAACCGTCGGGGCCTCCATCTTTAACATAATAACGGAAAGCAACACGATGTTTTTGAGGTATTGTTCCATTAGGCAAACCAGATAGCACGAATTCAAACTTTGTCCATGTTGTTGGATAACCGTCAGGATATGGACTAAACGAGAGATTTGGATTAAGGTCAAGAAGCTTGACAGTAAAATCTCCTGTTTCTGCACTAGTTCTTCCTACGTTCGTTCCATCATTGTTTGGATTGAGCCAAACCTGCATGCGGTCAGGGAAATTTACCGGGTTGGCGGTGGTTGTCCAGAACGAAATAACATCACCATTCTTCATGGAAAGGGCCGGGCTAATCAACCAGCAATTGAGAAAAGATAAACCTTCACCGCAAGTGTAAGGAACAAAAGCATGTTCATTGGCGCTGGCCTTGTATGAATGTGACGAAATTCTTGAAACAAAAGGCCCTCCTTTAAGATTGTTTACTACGTATGAGCCTTGTTGCCATGATTCTCCGCCAATAGGATTGCTTAGATTAACACCTTTCCAACCCATATCAATAACTCGCTGCATTGAATCAAACTCTTCATGATAAGAAAGACTGGCAGGTTGTGCCGACTTTGCATCTATTTTTTCTTCACCGCATGAAATAATCGAGAGAACTATTGTAAGTACGAAACCAATCAATTGTAAATTTCTTTTGTTCATTTAGTTTTTTTTATGGTTAGTACTAAATACGGTTTGTATTGAATTAATTAATGGTTGCTGATATAGGCTACACTGTCAATTCCAATTGATGAACCTCTTCCATTATTTCCTGCTAATTCGGTGAAGTAACGGAATGCAAAGCGGCCTTTTGTTGGTCCATTTAAGCCAGATACGGTTGCCTCAAATCGTGTCCAAACATGCGGGTAAGCTTGTTTTGCTTCAAGGTGTCTTGGATGTGCGGGATTATTAAACGCCTGGAGAATGAATTCGTTGTAAAAGGGATTAACATCCAGTATAGGAATTGTGAAGTCACCTGGGTCATTTCCGTCACCGCAGTTCAAAGAAGTTGTTTTATTTACCCTTACCTGCATCCTGTTTACAAAATCAGTGGTAACGGTGGAGCTAAAAGCTAATAATTCACATCGAGTATAAAAAACTATTTTGTCGCCATTTTGCATTACTATTTCCGGTGATACAGCCCAATTGCTGATCGTAGCAGCAGCAGCCGATGTAGATTGGTAATCTGCCCACAAATAACCATTACCGGTTCCACTATAAGATATAAACGGAATTCCTGTCAGGGCCGTTGGATTTTGCCAGTTTGTGCGTCCTATTGATTCACTCCTGTTGATAAAGCGCCATCCCCTGTCATAAGCTTTTTGTGCCGTATCAAATTCTTCAACAAATGATTGATCAGGAACCGGAGGTGGTGCCAGAAGATAACTGTCATCTTTACATGATTGCAATAAGGTAAGGATTAAAACAGATGCTAATAAGAATCCAGGGAGTGTAGATTTCTTCATAAGCGTTCAGTTAGTGTTGATTATGCAGTGAAAGTAATTAAATTTTATTTTCAAAAAAAAACATTTTTTTCCTTCAATTCATGTCTCTTTAAACCTGGAATACACCCAATTTAATGGCAGGAAAATCAGGATTATTATTCGAAGCAGAGATTGCTTCTGATATCACAGTTCTTGTTTGTAAAGGATCGATTATATCATCAACCCATAGCCTTGCTGCAGCATAATATGGTGTTGTCTGCAGCTCATAGCGGTTGATTATGTCCGATAATAACTTTTGTTCTTCCTCAGGCTTCACTTCCTGCCCTTTGGATTTCATTGCATTCACCTGTATTTGTAAAAGTGTTTTTGCTGCCTGGTCACCTCCCATTACAGCAATTTTTGCGGTTGGCCACGCATAAATAAATCTGGGCCCGTAGGCTTTACCACACATTGCATAATTACCTGCACCGTACGAGTTGCCAATTATGATCGTGATCTTCGGAATTACTGAGTTTGCAACTGCGTTCACCATCTTAGCTCCGTCCTTTATGATGCCGGCATGTTCACTTCTGCTCCCAACCATAAATCCCGTTACATCCTGTAAAAAAACAATTGGAATTTTTTTCTGATTGCAGTTAAGAATAAAACGGGCTCCTTTATCAGCGCTGTCATTGTAAATGACGCCACCTAATTGCATTTCGCCTTTTCTTGTTTTTACAATTTTGCGTTGATTGGCAACAATACCAACGGCCCAACCATCAATCCTTCCATATCCGCAAACGATCGTTTTACCATAATCTTCTTTGAACTGTTCAAAATCTGAATTATCAACTATTCTTTCAATGATATCCACTATATCATAAGTCTTACCATCAAATGGCATTAAACCGTATAATTCATTCGGAGCTTTTTTGGGAGATGCAGGACTGATTCTATCAAATCCTGCTTTTTCCTTTTCTCCTAACATGGAGATCAGGCGTTTTATATGGTCAAGGCATTCCTGTTCAGTTTTGAACTTATAATCTGCAATACCGGAGATCTCGGTATGAGTACTTGCTCCGCCCAATGTTTCATTATCTATTTCTTCACCAATTGCTGCTTTTACGAGATAAGGTCCCGCTAAAAAAATTGAACCATTTCCTTCAACCATCAATGTTTCATCACTCATGATGGGAAGATAAGCGCCGCCCGCAACACATGGGCCCATTACCGCGGCAATTTGGGTAATACCCATTGCACTCATCCTGGCATTGTTGTAAAATATTCTACCGAAATTTTCTTTATCAGGAAAAATTTCATCCTGCATCGGGAGAAAGACTCCGGCACTGTCAACAAGGTAAATCACCGGTAGGTGATTTTCCATAGCTATCTCCTGCATGCGGAGATTTTTTTTACCGGTAATAGGAAACCACGCACCGGCCTTTACAGTTTGGTCATTTGCGATTATCACGCATTGTCTTCCGCGTACATAACCAACCCCTGCTACTGTTCCACCAGCCGGACACCCACCTTGATCATCATACATTTTATAACCGGCAAAAGGAGCGATTTCAACAAATGGTTTGTCGTTATCAATTAGGTATTTTATTCGTTCTCTTGGGGAAAGTTTGTTCTTCTCTTTTTGTTTTTCAATTGCTTTTTTACCTCCGCCCTCATATATTTTTTGCAATCGCTGACGCATGTCGCTAAGCAGCATTTTCATAGAATCATCATTGCGGTTGAATTCAAGGTTCATTTTTACATTGTTATTCAGCAAATATAATTTAGAATCGCCTCATCATTATATTTGATTGTAGTATTGAAACTTTATTCGTAAAATGTGTTTGGAAAAATATTTGTTTAGGATCATATGCTTGAGTTAGCTGATATATGGAAGATACTTGCTGGTATAGCCATTTTCCTATTGGGTATAAAATTCATGGAAGAATCACTGCAGGAACTGGCAGGTCGGAAATTCAAACTTTTTTTAAAAAAGCAGACTGCAAATAAAATAAAAGCTATTGGCGGAGGGGCCATAGTGACGGCATTGTTGCAAAGCAGCTCGATCGTGAGTTTGATGGTGCTTGCGTTTGTGGGAGCGGGCATCATTCATATGCAAAATGCGTTGGCAATTATACTTGGAGCTAACCTTGGAACGACTATTAGTAATTGGGTGGTTGCATTGATTGGTTTCAAAGTTAACATTGAGAATATCGCATTACCAATTACAGGCATTGCTGGTTTAGGCTATGTTATATTTAACAAACCTTCGCCATTTCATAACTGGAGCCGCTTTTTACTTGGGTTTAGTTTTTTGTTTGTTGGCCTTGGGTATATCAAAACCGGGATTGAAGACGTGGTTCAGCATGTGGACCTGAAACAATATGAGAATTCACCTGTAATTATTTTTTTTCTTATTGGTTTTATTATCACAACCATTATTCAAAGCAGTTCAGCGACTATGGCCCTTACTTTGAGTGCTTTACATGCCGGTGCAATCAATCTGCATGACTCTATGGCCATCACACTTGGATCAGAAGTTGGCACTACTATCAAACTGTTTATCGCAAGTATAAAAGGATCTGCCGTAAAAAAAAGGGTTGCGCTTGGAAATTTCCTGATCAATATAATTACGGTTGCCCTTGTTCTTATCTTTCTTTCGCCAATATTCCAGCTTATAACACAAGTGATCGGTATCAAAGACAACCTGATAGCTCTTGTGTTTTTCCAAAGCCTTATAAATATTTTCGGTATTATTATTTTTTATCCTTTATTAAATGTGTTGGGGCGCTTCCTAGATAACAGGTTTCGCTCGGCTGATGAGGAAACTATGTTCATCCACAAAGTTGACGTAAAAGAACCTTCGACTGCCCTGGATGCGCTTGAAAAAGAAACCAGGCATTTTATTGAAGTGGTTTGTAATTACGCATTAAGTTGTTTTGAAATTCCTGACAGTCCGAAAAAAGAAAGCGAATTAAATGAGAAATATTTAGATTTCAATATTGTTGAGAAATATGAATATATAAAATTCCTTCACGGGGAAATTTACAGCTACAACATTCAGCTGCAAAAAACAATAACCGATAAAGAAGAAGTGGAAAAGTTTGAAAGATTCGTTTCTTCCGTGCGAAATGCGATGTATGCTGCCAAAAGTTTCAAGGACTCTTTACCTGATAAAGAGCAAATGCAGAATTCAAGTAACGAAGTAAAGTATGCTTTCTATAACCAAACCCGCCCGGAAGTAGAAAAATTTTGCAAATCAGTCCAGGAACTATTACGGGAGGAAGGTGAAAACAAAGAAAGCATGCTGGGTGAAATCTTTAAGTCAGTGACTTCCGGCTATAATAATACGCTGCAGCAGTTATATAAGGAAAGTACAGGGGGGCATGTAAATGAAACCGAGATCAGTACAATGTTAAATTTCAACCGGGAAATTTTCACAGGGTTTAAATCGCTTGCTTTCGCTCTAAAAGATTATTTACTGGATAAGGAGCAGTCGAAACATTTTGACGAGCTTCCGGGTTTTATCCGCTGATTGAAAATTAGCTTCGGCTATAAAATGCGTTATTAGAAAGCAATTATTTTTACAAGATCAAGTCCTGCTAAGTAAGGGAAAAAAGATATCTATATAACCAGCATGGCCAGTAGTAAAAAATATGTTTTTCTTTTTCTTATCATGCTGTTAAAGTGTTTATTCATTTCTGCTCAGAAGAAGCCTATCTCCCTAAAAGATTCTTTGGATAAAAAATTTGATCTGAGTGATTATATCATTGATGCAAACGGGTTTGTCCCGGTTCCCCTCATCATTACCGAACCGGCGCTGGGAGGTTTCGGCGGTGCTCTCATACCTGTGTTCATAAAGAAGAACCAACCTTACCGGGATTCTATAAATGGGCGGGTGGTCACTACCCCGGTGGCTCCCGATATAACCGGCGGCATCGCATTATATACTGCTAATGGCACATGGCTCTTCGCCGCCTTTCGTTCAGGTACTCTCGTTAAGAGTAGGATCAAATATGTGATTGGCGGCGCTTATGGTAATATAAATCTATCATTTTATAAAACTTTTCCATTATTGGGTGAAAAAGAGTTGAAGTTTAATTTCAAAACCATTCCACTTTTTCTGCAGGCAACTAAAAGAATTGGTTTTTCCCATTGGTACGCGGGATTAAAATATCTTTTTTTAAAAACTGATGCCAGTTATGTAGGAGACACTCTCCTCAATTCATTGACAAAGCCATTGGAACTTAACCGGATCGTAAGCCAGGTAGGGGTTATCATCGAATTAGATAACAGGGACAATATTTTTACCCCTGATAAAGGAATAAAGTTTCATACTGATGCAATCTGGTCCGACAATATTCTTGGCAGTGATTATGATTTTTGGAGACTGAACACTTACATGTATGCCTATAAACCTATTTCAAAAAAAATAATAGGAGGGCTGCGTGTGGACGGCCAACAAGTTTTTAATGACCCTCCTTTTTATTTGCTTCCATATATTTCGATGCGGGGAATTCCGGCAGCACGTTACCAGGGTAATACAGCTATTCTTTCCGAAATAGAAATGCGCTGGAATATAAAATCCCGTTGGAGTGTTATGACATTTTCCGGGGCAGGAAAGGTCTTTGATGAATGGAGTGACTTTGATAATGCTGATTGGGTCTGGAGTTACGGAACCGGTTTCCGTTATTTGTTAGCAAGGAAATTCAAATTAAGAGTTGGGATCGATCTGGCACATGGCCCCCATACCTGGGCGTATTATATCGTGTTTGGCAGTAATTGGGTCAAATAAAATGTACATGATTAGGATAAAAAAGGCAATCCTGCATCAGATCGCCTTTTTTGAGCATCGTGCCCGAGACTGGAATCGAACCAGCACATCCTTGCGGACGGCAGATTTTGAGTCTGCTGCGTCTACCAATTCCGCCACCCGGGC